>CAZMWO010000021.1:0-11587 GCA_964569565.1 uncultured bacterium
CTGTATCTGAGCGGTCGGCCCTTTACCGGCAAATCCGCGATAGAAAATCTGAAACCGGTTCTGAGCCATGACAAGAATGGTTTTGTTGCGATAATATATGACTGGCAGGCCATGCTTGCGCTGCTGCCCCGTATTCTGCACCCGTTCATCGCCAACCCTTTCCGCCCGTTCACATACATTTATACCAGGTATACCTATGATAACGGTAATCTCAACGAGTTTTCAACCGTCACCACGGGCAAGGCAGAAGACGAGGCTTTCATGCGGCGATTTGCCAGAAAACTTTTCGAGTTCAAGCTTTTTACCAAAGAAATCGGCATCGACAGCACAATAAGAGTGCGGCATGATAAAGACATAATCTACATTTCTACAGATTTTGAACAGATCGACAAATTTGTCGAGAGCAGACTTGCAAGAATCAACCCTGTCTTTGCACGCTTTCTCATGCGGTATCTTAACCACACCAGATGTTTTTTGAACCGCATGTTTTACAGCACTGAGCGCAACGGGCCATGCCCCGATGGCGGTATAATCGAGTTTGACGCTCAGACCGGCATTGTAACCTGCTCCAGCCATGTTCTGGCACCGGCGATTCCTTTGTTTACCGATGCTGCCAACGCATGCCGTTACAGCAGACAACGCCTCAACAGGATTCTCGAAAAGAGCAAGGTCATCGAACTGACCCCTGATGATCTGGCAAAACTGGCCGGGGAACTGGGCATACCGGTCTGCCCTGCCAAAGGGAGCTGGTCGCGCAAAAATGGCGAACCGATAAAGTGTTCGCATCATGAAAATTGAATTGCTTTTTTCTCTAAAATGTTCTATTAACAATAAGAATCCATTCGGAGGTAAGAAAAATGCCTGCTATAAATATCCAGGATAATATTCTTCAGTATTTGAAAGACAAAAGAGAAGTCGTCAAGATTTTTTTGATGAAAGGCTTCCAGATTCAGGGTACCATCCTTGATTTTGATACCTTTGTGGTTCTGCTTGAATCCGAAGGTAAGAAACAGTTGATTTACAAGCACGCAGTATCGACCATTCAGTTGCCAGATAATTTTAATCTGCCCGGCTGAAAGTAATTATCCAGGATAAGAAGGCCACCCGGCGAGGGTGGCCTTTTTTCTTTGCCGTGCACAAAGTTTAAGCAGACTCCGTGTTCATTTTTTAAACAGGCGCGTGCACCTTTCTGTATAATTATTTATCAACAGAGGGTTTGCAGAGAAGAAAGTGGGCAAAATTTGATAAATAAAGGCCATAAAAAGTTGGCACAACAATTGCATTGTATATTGTAACACTGCACGACTTATTCGTCAGTTGTCTTCAATCATTCCTTTCCTTGATCAAGGCTACAGCAAAGTGGCCTTTTTTTTTGCCATTTTTATGGTATAGTGCAGCCGGTCATCATACCCGCGTCAATCATCGAAAAAGGCTCAATATGCTAGAACTCAAAAAACTTTCGATCCTGCTGTTCATGGTCATCCTCTCTTCGACTCTATATGCCCGCACCGACATCGCGGCCTTCTGTTATCATCAGGTCGAACCTGTTACCGGCAACAAGTTTTCGTTGACGGTTGAAAAATTCACGGCACAGCTTGAATATCTGCATCAGCGAGGCTACAAAAGCCTTAACTCTGAAGAACTGCTGGCGGCGCTGGCGCCTGATTCACCAGGAGTTGACCGCGCCATGGTAATAACTTTTGACGATGGCTACAGAACCGTCTATGACCACGCTTTTCCGATAATGCAGAAATTCGGCTTTCGTGGAATAGTCTGCATTTATCCCTCGTTTATCGGCTCAAAGCTTGCCATGGACTGGGAACAGCTGAAAAAGCTCATTGATGAAGGCTGGAGCGTCGAATGCCACTCGATGACGCATGCCAATCTGGCCGCCAGATACGATAATCCCGAACAGGAAAAGCAGTTTCTCAAGCAGGAAATAATTGCTTCGCGCGACATTATCGAACGGCAGCTGGGCAACAAAGTCAGATTCATGGTCTGGCCCTATGGCGTATATACCGACCGCAGCCTGAAGCTGGCCAGAGAATCAGGCTTCGCAGGAGCGATGACTGTCGATGGCGGCGCCAGTTACCGTGGGCTCTCGCCATATCTGGTGAAGCGCCAGGTCATCTACAACACCGACGACATGAACAAATTTCTTATCAGGTTCGGCATGCGCGCCCTGCCGGTTTCACAGCAGCATCCCGAACCAGGCCAGGTAATCAGTCAGCTTGCCACCTTCACCTGCCGGCTCGATGAACTTGCTGATTACAGCCCCGATAAATATGTTCTCAACGCCAAAGTTACCGGCAAAAAAGTCGACTTCAGCTTTGACCGTGAAACCCGGCTGCTGACAGCAAGAGTCTCGTCAGAATTCCAGCCCGGCAACTATTTTATCGACATCTACCTGCGCGACAAGGCAACCGGAATAACCGCCCAGAACGGCTGGCTGTTCTCGATAGCCGGCAAAGGTGGCAAAACCAGCTATTAGAGCTGCTCAAAACTTGTCGAATTCCTTTTCCGAAATCATTTCTTCGGTAAAGGTAAGCAGATTGTGCACAGCCGGGGATTCAAGCGGACGGAAAGGGTTGTTGGAAAGATTGGTTCGATCCCAGAGGCGACGGCGCAGAATGTTGGTGCCGGTATGCGCGCCGGAGACATAATACTTCGGTTCTTTGCTGGCCAGACGGATGACGCCGCCATAGACGCGCTGAATGATGAAAGCCGGCTGGCGGATATATTGTGCGCTGCCGGCATTGCCGATTTCATCATCGACTTTTTCAGCCGAGTTTCCGATGCTGAAGCGTGAAGCGCGGCGGGTTGAGCTTATCAGCACAGCATTTATGGTTATCTCCGGAATGAACAGACCATCGCTGGGGTCTTTGCGGGCCTCCTCAAACAGCCCCATCATCAGCCCCATCGCGCCATCATAAGGGTTTGGCGCGGTTTCTTCTTCTATTACAGCCTGTTTCCAGGCCATGTCGAACAGACGGTCCTGTTCGGTTGTCGTCAGATCGCCGACATCACGCACAGCCGCCTTGAAATACTCAATCACTTCTTTGCGCACATTCTCATCTTTGATACCGAATCGGGGCCTGTCACCGCCACCGGGAGTAAAAAAGGCCACGAGATCTTCCATGTTGGCATCATACTGACCGCCACTGTTGACTTCCTTGTTGTTGTAAAGCCAGGCAACCGTGCCGTAGCGCGGAATGAAATTGCCGTCCGCGCCCAGTTCTCCGAGGCCGATGAGAGCCTTGCGGTTATCGGGATTGAGCGGGCAGAGAAGATACTTGATCTCAGCTTCGATTTCTGGAGTTGAGGGGTGAAGACTTCTTGCCAGAGCATAAAGAAAGTATGGCTTGATTTCGTTGCGGGCAAAAAGAGTTGGCCGCGACATATCGATGAGTACGCGACCTTCCGACATCAGTATGGCGCCGATCTTGTGGCGGTCCTTACCGTTTTCGAGCAGGAAACGGTAATTGATATAATCGTCGTTTTCATAAAGCTGTGGCACGCGCGGGTTCTGGTTAAAATCACCGCCAACCACCACGTCTTCAGTACAGTATATGGTAATTGTTCGATCGGGGCAGCCCCAGACGCGAAGCGGCACTTCAGAATAAATCAATATCTTGTCGCCACGCAGTTTGCGAATAATTTCAGGATCATCAGAGGCGGTAGAGTAATCAGTGCCTGAGCCTTCGCCCTCATCCTCCTCGCTGCCGCCGGTTTCACCCGAACTGTCGTCGTCCTGACGACCTGAACTTTTGCTGGCACCTTTTATAACCCTGTAATCACCGAAATCGAGATCGACATACTGGGTGCCGCCGTCATAAGGATTACGATACTTGCCATATTCAAACATTCCCGGCGTTATTACCAGGCCGTATGTCTTGCGGTAACGCTCGGCAAAAGCCTTTATTCGCTCGCGCGGCAGGCGGGTGAGCTTGATCGGATGCGCACCGTTGGCGCCATCGACTATGTAACCCTCATGCGGGTCGAATTTATCCATCTTGATCGAGTCGTTTGCCGAAGACAGATTCATCGAACTGCCATCGGAGAATTCGATACGGGTATCTTTGAGTGCCCTGATAAAGCCGGGCGACTCGATTTTTTCGACGTCATAGAGTTGCGAACCCTTGCAGGCACCGCCTGCGGTAGTCATGGTGATCCAGTTATAGCCATAAAGGCGGCCGCGCCTGAGCTGGTTTTCCCGGCCGGGATAAGGCCCGAGAACGCCAAGATCAAGCAGTTCGCCGTCATACAGAACATTCTCAGTTGCCGGATAACGCCGCTCGAGCAAAGCTGTGACCTTGCGACAAGTTTCTTCCTGGATGCCCCAGCCAGCTCCGACCTTTACAACAATTTCAGCCCGCGTATACATTTCGGCTTCAAGCAGCGTTCTGGTCTTTGAATTCTCGCGGGCGCTGTACATGGGTGCCACCTTGGCCTTGAACTCGCCGAACTCAGAACCGCCGTGATAAATACCACTTTTGACGCCTTTAACATAGATCTTGCCCATATCGCCGATAAGCGTTTCACGGCTCTTAACCGGAGTATTCCAGAATTCGTCGCCCTTTTCGCGATAATAACGATGTGTGCTGAACCCGCGGTTCGCGTTCAGTTCGGCGACAATGCAATTAAGTGCCGCTTCTGCAAGCGTCGAAGTCACGAAACGGCGCACGTCCTTAGACTGCAGCTGCTGCTGACCGCTTTTAAAGGTACCGAAAACCATGAAAAATATCAGCAATATTCCGGCAAATGCCAGAACAATGAGGTATCCAGAGCCGCAGCGACTGTTACGATATTTTTTCATGGGTTCTTGAAAATCTCTTTTCCGCGTTTATAGAAGCTCGTGTTCATATTGATGGAATAGACATCTCCTGATTCGTCGCCTCTTCTGGCGCGTTCGAGAACCATATTGAGATGAACCAGACTGTTACCGGTGCCTGACTGGTTCAATGGCATGGGCAGCACCAGATGGTCTTCCATACCGCCGACGTTGGCAGGTTTGAACGGGCGTCTGATCGTGCGATAGACCACGAGATCCCTGATGTTATCGACGATAGTCTGGCGCTGTGTTGTTTTTTCGCCGGAATTTTCTTCAATGGTCGCAGTCCGGATCAATCTGTAGCGCGGAATCGCCTGAGATTCGGGATTTTTGATCTTTTCGAGCTCGTAGGTTATGTCACGTCTGAGCGACACCTGGCCACCCAGCGAACTGTCGAATGGAATGTAAGGATCGAGGTCTGAGCTCTGCAGATGCAGAATGACGCCCGGCCTGGTTGCCAGTTCTACCACCTTGTCAGAAAGAACCGGCGCCGGTTTGAGAATATTCGTCGCTTCACGAATGTCGTCGCCCATGAACGATATGATTTTACGAAAGCCCTCGTTAACCTGCAGAAATTCGATAGACTGTGTCACCATGCGGGTTTGTGAGAAAAACAGACGATAGGCAAAAAGCAGAATCAGGGTTGTAATAAAGACGACTATCAGCGCCTCGATGATAGTAAAACCACAACGACGCGCAATTCTGCCGGATTCAGTTTTAATAATACTGTTCTTCATTCATTTTCAATTCATGTCGGCAACGGTAGTTGTGACAATAAAGGGGTCGTGGCGCCCACCATCGAGTGGCTGCCAGTTTACCGTTACCTTGACCAGCTTGAGGCCGATCGGTCTGGTCTTGTCTTCGAGAGCCATTACATCGCTGATCTCGACCATGCGTTGATATTTGATTCCGCCTGACTCAATTTCTGGAACGAACTGATCGTTTTCACCGGCCATGCTGTTAAGGTCGGTTTCGACACTGTCTTTGCCGGCATCGGCGTCATCAAGAAGCTTGAATGGTGAGCTGCGTACAATTTCGATCGCCTGCTGCGCCAGAGCCACTGCCACGCTGTAATCCCGCAGACGCCTCGACTGATTGATACCGCTCGAAAAGATTATGCCGAGGGTGAACAGGATAGACAACAGCAGAATAGTAATCAGCAGCTCAGGCATGGTATAAGCACGCGCCCGGCGAGGACTTTTCACTGGTCTGGCAGGTCTGCCAAAAGCAAACATCTATACGACCTTCCCGTTACCTGCAAAATTCTCTACAAAACTTTTGAGATTTGATTTTTAATAAGTTATCATTAAAGAAGTATCTGCGTAAACAGGCAAGGAGAATTGTCATGAAAATTTTCGTGCGAACCGGCTACATCGGAGTATTTATTATATTGATGCTGGTCTGTACTACCGCAGCCATAGCGGGTCAATGGGTCCAGGTCGTATCTAGCGACACTGGTTACCAGATGATAAAGAAGTCAGGCTCGGGCAACGAAAAATTTGCTCAGTTTGGCGAAATGTTGATAATCAGTTCAGGTGATGCTTTCAATGACCAGATTCTCAAGACCGACCCGGTGAGCACCATGCCAGTTCGCCCCGGCGAGAAGCTTTATCTGATAACCACCAAAGATCCGGCTTTATTCAATATGGTCTTTGCGGGAACCCGCACAGTATACCGCGAAATGGGCTTTATCGTTCTTCTCGCCGGCGAAACTGCTGCCATGAACCTGATGTCGAAGCAGAGTGATTTTACCAGGGTCGAACTGCTGCCGGAAAACCGGGTTATTTTGAGCAGGCCCCTGACCACCGGAATTACCCGCATCAAAAGCGAAGACAACATTGCAAAGTTCATCAATCAGCTCGACATGAAGGCCTTCATGAAGGATCTCAGCGATCTCGTAGATTTCAAGACCCGCTATTCTTATGTGGCCCCGGCCCAGAATTCGATCGACCACTGCGAAAAAGTTCTTCAGGAAATGGGTTACACAACCGTTCAGCAGCCGTTTGCCATCGGCAGCAGCCGCACCAACAATCTGGTAGCCGAAATCAAAGGCAGTGACGAAGACAAATACGGGCAGGTTCTTGTTGTCGGGCACCTCGACAGCACTTCTGAATCTCCGCGCACCAGCGCACCCGGCGCCGACGACAACGGCAGCGGCGCGGCCGGCGTCATGGCGCTGGCCAGACTTCTGCATGAGTCAGGCATAAAACCGGCCGCCACAGTAAAATTTGTTCTGTTCATGGGTGAAGAGCAGGGCCTGTATGGCTCTAAAGCCTATGTTAAAGCTCTTACAGCGACCGAACGCCCGACCATAAAAGCGGTATTCAACCTCGACATGATAGGTTTCGACGCGGCAGCACCTCTGTCGGTGATGATCGAAACCAGCTCATTCAACCGGCCCATGGTAGAAAAAATGCAGAAACTGGCGCTCGACTACGCTGATTTTACTATTCAAACCAGTTTCAGCGCCTGGGGCTCAGATCATGCGCCCTTCCTGCAGGCCAAAATTCCGGCCGTCCTGACCATTGAGTCCGAATTCTCAACTAATTCCAATTATCACAAGACCACAGACCTGATCGAAAGCATGAATCAGAATCTGTGCCTGCAGATATTAAGACTGAACGCCGCGGCCCTGTATGCTTATGCCATAGATACAGCCAACACGAACTGAGAAACAGATAATGTCATCCCAGATGTCACCACATCAATCAACGCACAACAACAGCACCCCCACCGGGAACACTCAGCCCATTTCCGACGCCGGCACCAGCATCAACGAACTCAAACAGCTGGTGGCAAAATTCATAAGTGACCGCGACTGGCACAAGTATCATACGCCAAAAAACATTGCAGTTTCAGTGGTTCTTGAAGCTTCTGAACTGCTCGAACACTTTCAGTGGTCGCCGCCGGCCAGCGAAGACATCGATGCAGACAAGCGCCGCGAGATCGCCGAAGAAATGTGCGATGTCATTGCCTACCTGCTCAGCCTTGCCAATGTTCTCGATATCGACATCGCCAGTTCCATGGTCGCGAAAATGAAAAAGAACTGCCGTAAGTACCCGACCAGCGACTATAATGGCAACTGGAAAAAGCCGGAGCCACTCAGATAATATGAAAGAATTTTTGTGGGGCTGGATCTTCTGGGCGTCGGTAGTCTTCTGCGGACTGCTTTGCATCAGCCTTCTCGTTGCCTACGCGCTGTATTCGACAGCTCCCATGAATAATTATACGCCGGTCTTCGCTGCCGGATTCGGCTTTGCGCTTGGATTTTTCGGCCTCGGCGCGGTGACCGTCTTCTTCTTTGACATTTTTTCGCGCAAGAACCTGATCTTTCAGGAAGTCGAAAATGAGCTGTTCAACAAGGTAATCAGAGAAATGCCGTTTTTCTTTTTTGCCCTGATGTATTTCTTCTCGCTCTCAGTATACATGGGAGTTTTTCTGATTGTTCTGACATACATCAGAAACAGCTGCGCATAATGTTCAAACGTCAATATTCAAGATTTGTCAGTTTTCTTAAGAGATTTGACATCTATCAGCTTCTCTCACTGCCGGTTCTCCTGCTGGTAATTCTGCTTACCGGAGATTTCAAAACAACTGACATCAGAATTGGCGTTATCCTGCCACTTACTGGCGCTGGTTCACTACGGGCAGGCAGTCACCGCAACGGACTGGAACTTGCACTCAAACATATCAATGCCCAGGGAGGCGTCAACGGTCGCAAGATTCGCCTCGAAATCCGCGACAGTCAGGGATCAGCCACCCTGGCAGCAGAACTGGCCCGCGATCTGATATATGAGAATAGGGTCATCTCGCTGATCGGCGGCCTGAGCCCGGCAGAAACCAGAGCTATTCAGCAGATCGCTGAAAATGCGCAGGTTTCTTTTCTGACGGCACTTTGCACCCATCACGAGATAACCGATAACGGCTCGACCTACACTTTTCGCAGCATTACCGACGACAAAAGCCAGTTCGAAGCATTGGCCGAGTTTTCGGCCCGCAGGTTCAACTGTCGAAAGCCGGCGATAATATATGACTCTACCCTGTATGGTGCAGAAAGCGCCCATAAATACATGGAAATCTGCATAAAATTCGGGCAGCAGGTCTGCGCTGCCGTTTCATATCAGCCCGATAAATATAATTTTCGAAGGCAGTTGCAGGTTATCCAGGCTTCCAATCCTGATGCGCTGGTAATCCTGACTCCAGCTGAAACAGCCGCAATCATTACCCGCCAGGCCCGCGAAGCACGTTTCAATCACCCGATTCTTGGCGGCAATCACCTTTCGCTGCCCGAGTATTCGACGATCGCAGGTGTTTATGCCGAATCAGTGATCACCACAATGCCGTTTAATCCCCGGCTGGGTGGGCAGCGAGCTGATTACTTTCTGTCAGAATACTATGAAACGTATGCGACTCAAGCCGACAGTTTCGCAGCTCTTGGCTATGAGGCCCTGATGCTCAAAGTTCTGGCTCTGCGGGCAGGAGACGCCAGTCGACTGGCGGTGAGAAACAGCCTTGCACAGCTGCACGGCTGGGAAAGTGTAGCCGGCTCAGGTGGTTTCGACAGTCGTGGCAACCAGGTCAAACCAGCTGAAATTGCAATAATTAAAGAACGCCAGAAGATCCCCGTCAATCTGGAGGCGCTGTTTTGACCGAGAAACCACAGAAAAACGGCATTAACACAGGCGGAAGCTTCTGGCTGGTTCTGTTTGCCGTTGCGGTTGCATTCTATTTCATAAATGAATCGAAAAAGGGCCCACAGGACTTCCAGGAAGAAAGCATAAGCCATAAGCAGACAGAGTCTTCAGCTGCGGCGACAGCAGCAGACATCGCCCCCAGAAAAATCAGCGACGGAACCGATCTGTCTGCTGCGCTCAGCATCCCTTTCAGTCGCCCGGTCGAGACTGCTGCCGTAAACGATCTTTTAATCGACCCGGCGGGAACACTCTGGGCCGCGACAGAAGCCGGCATAACCTCGATAAAAAACGACCAGACCAGACACTACAGCCTCGCTGACGGCACTTTCCCGTTTCCGCAGGCTCAGTGTCTGGCACACGATGGCACACGACTCTGGGCAGGCACTTTATTCGGGCTATGCGTGCTCAACGAGAACAACAGATTTGTACGAGCCGAAGCATCAGCAGGACTGCCCTCACAGATGATCTGGGATCTGACCAGCGACGGCAAGACCCTGTGGGCAGGAACTCAGAAAGGTGCCGCATTCTTAGGAAAGGACGGCGCGTTCGTGGTTATCGACGAGGCCGGCTCTAATGGTGGCTTGCGACAGAACTGGTGCCAACGCGTTTTTCGTATGGAAAACTGGTTTGTAGTTGCACATGACAGCGGGATAAGCCTCTGGAACACCAGCTTCCCGGCGGCCAACCCGGAGTGGTGGAAAAACATTGACCATGCCAGAGCAGGGTTAATCAGGCCGGTTACCGATCTTGCCTTTGACGGCAAATATCTGTGGCTGAGTACTCCGCGCGGAGTGCTTCATCTGACCACCCCGGTCAACAGATTCTTTTCTGATTTCGTTCCTAATCTGGTCAGCTATTCACGCGTGCATGGCCTGCCGGCCGACCGCATCAACAGTATGATCCATCACCGCGGCGCTCTGTGGCTGGCGACCAACGCAGGCATTGCCCGCATCAAAAACGAGCAGATCCAGCTGATCTCACCTGAATCAGGAAATTTCGCGCGACGCATACGCAAACTGGCCGCCAGCGGCGACCTGCTCTGGCTCGGCACTGACAGCGCGATTCAATTCATCAATACTGCGATGGTGGACTGAAGACATGCAAATCACGGCCAGAATTGAAGAATTGCGCCGACTTATACGCCATCATGAACACTGTTATTTCGTGCTGGCGGCGCCAGAAATTTCCGATCGCGAATTCGACCTGCTCATGGCCGAACTACAGCAACTGGAGAGACAGCACCCCGAACTGGTCACGCCTGATTCACCGACGCAGCGCGTAGGCGAAGCAGTAACCTCGTTCAACACGGTCAAGCACCGGGTTCCCATGATGAGCATCGAGAATTCATACTCAACCGCAGACATCGTCGAGTGGCTGAACCGACTCGAGAAGGCTGCCGGCACGAGTGTTTTTCCGGTAGTCTGCGAACTGAAGATAGACGGCGTCTCAGGCTCTTTCAGTTATCGCGATGGTCGCCTGCAGAGCTGCGCAACTCGCGGCAACGGAATCGAAGGCGATGTCGTTACCGAGAATGCAAGAACGATCAGATCGCTGCCACTGGCGATACAAAGCAATCTCGACATGGATATCCGTGGAGAGATTTACACACCGAGATCGATGCTTGATTTACTCAACCAGCAGCGAACTGCCAGTGGCGATGAGCCTTTTAAAAACTGCCGCAATCTTACCGCCGGCACGATCAAGTCACTCGATCCCTCAGTTGCAGCTCAACGCGGGCTTCAGGTCATGGTGTACGGTATCGCCCAGGCTACCGAACTCGGATTCAGCCATCACTCGGCCGCGCTTGAATTTCTGGCCGGGCAGGGTTTCAAGCTTAACCAGGCGTGGAAACGTTGTAATGCCTGCGAAGAAATTACAGGGTTCATTGAAGAAATCGCGCTAAGAAGAGACAGTTTCGACTTCGATATCGACGGTATCGTTATCAAGATCGACAATCTTTCGCTGCAGGCCGAACTTGGCAGCACCAACAAAGCGCCACGCTGGGCCATTGCCTACAAATACCCGCAGGAACGGGCAATTTCGCGCCTGCTCAAAGTCGAAT
>CAZMWO010000021.1:11597-17370 GCA_964569565.1 uncultured bacterium
ACTCACGCCGGTGGCACACATCGAACCGGTCGAACTTGGCGGCACAACGGTTTCGAGAGCGTCTCTTCACAACATCGACCAGATAAGAGAAAAAGATATCAGACTTGGCGACCTCGTCACCGTCGAAAAAGCCGGCTATATCATTCCCTACATAGTTGCGCCGGTAGCAGACAAAAGAGACGGCCGCGAACAGACGATCGAACCGCCAACACACTGTCCGGCCTGCCGGCAGCCTTTAAAAATCTGCCGTGACGAAAACTCTTCGACCCAGATACGCTGCGAAAACCAGGCATGTCAGGGAGTACTTGCCCGGCGCATAATTCATTTCATCACACAGATCGAGATCGAAAATTTTGGCCCGCAGCTGGTTGAGCAACTTATCGAAAAAGCACAGGTGCAGGGAGTCGAAGACATTCTGACGCTGAGCCGGCTGCAACTGGCAGCGCTCGAACGCATGGGAGAGAAATCGGCCGAAAAAATTGTGGCGGGCATCGAAAGCGCAGCCCGACAGCCTCTATCGAAGCTGATTTCGGCTCTTGGTATCAACAATGTCGGGGCCGTCGTCAGCGAAAAGATTGCCGCCTGGTATGGTCAGTCATTTGCGGCATTTCTCGAGGCTGACGAAGCAGATCTCGTCAAAATCGACGGGATCAAGGACAAGGTCGCCGGCAGCATCATCGAATTTTTGAACAATCCTGACAGCAGTTCGCTTATCAATGCGCTTAAAACATGGTGGAAAGGCCCTGACAGCGAGCAACTGGCCCAGATGAGCGCAGGCAGCCAACTGGCCGGTAAAACCTTCGTGGTTACTGGCGAAGCTTCGCTTCCGAGACGACAGATCGAAGAACAGATTAAAAAATACGGCGGCAATGTAAAATCTTCGGTCTCGCCAAAAACCAGTTATCTTCTAATAGGATCGCTGGAAAACGACTCTTTTGTTTCGAACAAAAAAAACCGTGCCGGCGAACTTAAAATCCCCATTATCGATGAATTCGAGCTTGCCCGCATGCTGGAGATGAAAATTGAAGACGGTAAATTCACGGGCTGAAATCAGTGAAGTCTTTGCCTCAATTCAGGGCGAAGGCCTTTTCCTTGGCACCATGCAGTTGTTCATACGCTTTGGAGCGCATGCAGGCAACTGCCACGCGAACATTACAGAGCATGACAACGTTGCCGACGGGCAGTTCTGGTACCGAACCCTGCCGGGAACCCGCAATTTAAAGGGCAAAAGCCCGATCACCGCCGGCAGGCTTCATAACGATATTACCAGACATTTCCCGCTCGAACAGTTCTACTGCATATCTCTGATCGGCGAAGAACCATTGCTGCACGCAGGTTTTCTTGCTGATTTTCTTCCGCGGCTGAAACGCGACGGTCTCAAAATTTTCGCGCAAACCGCAGTTCCATCAATAAAAGACTTTGCCATAATCAACGGCATGCTGGATATTTTATGTCTCGACCTCGAACTTCCAAGAAAAATGAATGAAAACGAACTTAAAAGACTGGCGTCGATAATAGAAATGACAAATCCGGTCTCGACATATCTTCGCCTGACCGTCGATGCCCATGAAAATCCGCATATACTGCTCGACCGTCTTGCGAGGTTGCCGATCAGCCCCTACACACTGGTGTTGCAGCCCAGAATGACCGGGTTATCACACATCAGTGACTGGGATACCGGCACCATTCTAGAATGGCTTAATCTGTTCGCCCCCTTGTTTGCTCATATTCGCTGGATACCGCAAGTTCATAAACTGTTGCGCATTCCGTAGATTTACGGTATTGTGTTAGGAATTATGCAATCAAATAAATCGCTTGAGAAAACGGTGACAACATGGCTTTAAACGAAAAACTCTTTCTACCCAAAGATATTGTATGTCCTATCTGCGAAAAAGAATTCAAACGCTATCTTCTTCGTAAAAAGCAGTTCAGCCTTGATAAGCGTGATATAGACTATCGTCCGGTATATCTCGGCTCGATCAATCCCCGATATTTCAACGTCTGCGTCTGCCCGCACTGTTTTTTCTCAGCCGAAGACAAATACTTCTGCCCGCAGATGAACATCGAAGACATGCGGCGCAAACAACTTCTCGACAGCCACAAATCGCAGTGGGAAGCTGCCAGCCGTGTGCGTGCAGCTTCCAGCGGCCAGCAGATATGGAAGGATGTCGAAGCAGAAAAGCTGCGTGAACTCACCAACGCCAATGTTACCATTCTGCGCCAGATATCCCCCCTCCTCAGAAAGGCTGCCGCAAGCATAATCGAAAAGGGCAAACCCTATAACGAGCTGCAGAGAGACGGCGACCTCGAAGCTGCCATCAGATCCTGGGAACTGGCGGCCATCTGCCTCAAAGCGAGACGGGCCAATCATCGCCTGCTGGGTTATACCTATCTGAATGGTGCCTGGACCGCCAGAGACGCCTTTCAGGGAACCGAAGACCCGGCACTGAAAGAAAGATTCAAGGCTTTTGAAGAAGCTTATCTTACTGAAGCAGTCACCTTCCTCGAAATTACCAACAAGGCTACCGGCATCGATGATGCGTTCATGCCTGACGGCACCCGCATTCCAAAAGAGAATCTGCCCCAGTCAAGAGTGTTCGAGATCATGTATATTCTGGCCGGCGCCAACCGCCTGCTCGGAAAAATTGACGAAAGCAACCGCTTTCTCGAACAGATCATCTACGGCAGCCAGAGTGCTCAGGGCATCATACTCTGGTTTGTTAACCAGGCCAGAGAAATGCGCCAGGAAGCGACAACCCAGAAAAATCTACCGATTCCACAGGACGAACCAGATGAAGAAGATTACTGACCGTCATTTTCCGGCACGCGCAGGCGGAGTCGTCATTATACTGGTGATACTTCTGCTTGTGGCTGGGCTTATAGCCGGCGGAGTGATCTACAGTCAGGGCAGCAAAATGCAGCAGCAACAGGAAAAGTTGCTGGCCGAAGGCTATGAGCTTTTTAACGCGGGTAATCCCGAAAAGGCCTATCCGCTTTTTAAAGAATCGTTGACTACCTTCAACTCGTCGTTGCAGTTCTACCGACGGCTTGCCGCATCGGAAACCCATGTTAACCCCGATGAGATCCATGAAATTGCGGTAAGCGTATCTATCGCGATCGCGCACGAAAAGTTTTTCGACCTGCAGACTGCAGATGAATGGGTGGCAAGGGCTGAAGAAGACCTCCAACATCTGCCCGAGGGCGAACGCAAGACCGAGCTTACCGCAACAACAGCGACAGCGCGGGCGGTATCGAAGCTGTGCGCGACTTACAACGAAGGCAAATATGAACAGGCTTTAAAAGACCTGCTCGAAGTCGAAAAAATATCCCAGCCAACCGACCAGGACTTCTTCATCTTCGAAATACGTTTTCTGATCGCCTGCGGCAAGGCCCTGAACGAACCGGCCATTCTTAACCAGGCCCGCGAGCTGCTGTTTTTCGCGACAACCGATGCAGGTATCGACAACGAAAAGACCAGAAGCCTCTGGGGTATCCTGACCAGTTGACCGCGCGGTATAATCCACATCGAATCGAGAAGCAGGCCAGAAAATGGCCTGTTTCTTTTTCTGCCGCCAGCCTCGCTGACGACATCAGACTGCGCTGCAGCATGCTGTGGAACGAACGCGAATGCGCCTGGGCAGACCCCGCCGCCTCATTGTCTGGCATTGATCGTGCTCTGGTCGAAGAATACGGCATAGACAGTGCAAGAGTCGCACTTATCTGCGCACAGGGCCGCGTGTCGCCTGTTTCGCTGCTCGAGTCATCCTTTAAATGGCTGGCGCGGCTCGACCAGCTGCTTAACAATTCTGAAAGCAGCTCTTTTTCAGCCATGCCATGGCTTGAGGCTGCGTTGCAGAGCTACGACCATGTAGTCGGCCGTTCCAGCCACTACTGTGGCTTTGCACAGATACGCAGGGCTATGCGCTCAGCGCCGCCGGGCAAAAACCTCAACCAGCTGCAGAGAAACCTTGTAATAAGCTCTGTTTATCCTTATTGCCCGCTTTGGGCCAGGTTCAATCTCGCTGATGAATCAGCAGTTCCTATGGCCATGCCGGTCATTGTCGAAAGCTTCAGCGAATTTGCCTGCGTAAGATTTTCGCTGCCGGCGGGCGGCTGGCACTGGAAAGTTTTTGCAGCTGACAAATTCGCCGCTGACCCTATTGGTGAACTTCTTAAACTGAAATGGGTAAAAAAAGCCGCCGGCAACAAAGCTCTGAGCCTGACAACGCACGAAAACGGGGCAAAGGTATGCTTTACATGAACCATCTCAATGCCAGACATTTTCGCCTTCTCGTCTGCATTCCTTTACTGATGGGAATCCATGCGGCAATTACACCGCCAGGTAAGCTGCACATTTCAGAAGCCTGGCCGGACGGGGCGGCAAACATTGCAATCAGCTTTGAAGATTCCGGGAAACACAATCTGAACAGCGCAAAGCAATCTGATAAAAAGATATCTGCCACACGGGTCGTCATCAACGAAGCCACGCATGAACAGCTGATGTCATGCCCGGGCATAGGATCCAGAACGGCAGCCCTGATCGTCAAAGAAAGGGCTTTTACCCGATTTTATGACTGGCGCGACCTGCATGACCGGGTTAAGGGCATGAGCAATACCAGGATTGATAATCTCAAAGAAGCTGGTGTGAGAATTAATACAGACGATCCCACCGGGAACAGATAACGCCCATGGCGCCGCCGATTTTTTTCAGTATAATTAATCGTACAATGCAAAATATGCTTGAGTGAACCGGCCCTGCCGAATTAAGCAGAAGATTCACTGAAACTTTGATCTTGTTCAGACGTATATATAAGTAGTCCAGGCCGAAAGGCACAGGAGCAGCATAGATGAAATACCGGAACATTATTTTTATGGCCCTGGCAGGCATAATGGTGGCCTGCATTGCCATTGGCAACCCCTTCGATGTCGATCAGGTTACAATAGATGCTTCGGTCAGCCAGAGCGGTTCCAGCGCAGCGGTGAATACCGGTGCCGCGGCCGCGAATCCCGCTACCAGCCAGATCGGCTTTGTCAATGTAAGAACCAGGCTCAACGTCAGAACCAAACCCTGGGGCAAGATCATCGGCAAGCTTTATGACGGCGACAAACTCAAAATTGTCGGTAAAGAAGGCAGTTGGTATAAGATCGAGTATAACGGCGGTTATGCCTACGTACACAGCAACTATGTCGAAGTCGGCTCAGAGCGCGCGGCCAGCAACAACCCCGGCGACTCAGGGTCCGTCGTCGGCCCGGTCGGCACACTGCCCGATGGCACGCTTGACCCGGCCCGCTTCGGCTATGACGCAAAAATGTTCAAGTCGGTATTCGATATTGTCGAGAAGTTCTGCTCGAGCAACAAGGCCTACGTCTTTGGTGCCGGCCATACAAACACCTCCGGTTACGCCGAAAAGACAGACTGCTCAGGCTTTGTCGGACAATTCATTCAGAAAATGTCGGCGGCCGCAGGTGTAGCTCCGGTTTTCCCGAAGAAAAGCTGGTATCCATCCAGTCAGGTATATAAAACCCAGCACACCAATAAAATCACCAGCAAGTTTCCGCCGCCCAGTCCGCGCGACCTGATCAGGCCCGGCGATGTCTTCGTCATGAACCCAGGCAGCAGCGGCGTCGGTCATGTCGGCCTGTTCATGGGATACACCCCGTCAGGGCAGCCGATCATCGCTCATTCAACTCCTACCAGAGTCAACAGCTCAACCAGAATTGCCGGCAAGGTCGGCTATTCCGGCGTGCGTATCGAAGTGCTGCCGGCGCGCTA
>CAZMWO010000022.1:0-17312 GCA_964569565.1 uncultured bacterium
GAATCATTATTGTGAGTGCGCAGACCCTGTCTAGAGCACGGGTAACAAGGCATAGTCTTGTGGCTACTAATTTACGTAAAATAGGCAATCCCACCTGAGACTGAATCTTTACGTCTTTATTAACGACAGTGATTCTAAAGAAGGTTATTTTGCGGTATGCTATTTAGCATAGGTCAGGCTGAATTTCGTGTGGAGAAGAAGCCTGCTTACCGGCTGATGATTTTGTTTGCAAAGTAATGGGAGGGCATATTCATGAATAGAAAATTCTGGCTGGTTTCAGCGATGGTACTGTTTGGCAGTGGGCTTTGTCTGGCCGAAGATAGTGTTGCGCCGGCGCCGTCGGCGATAGAGACTGCGGCAGAAACCGCGGTTGCAGAAAACATCGACCCTGTGCTCGATGAAGGCTGGGATCGTGGTGTCGGCAAGGTGACGCCTGAATTGCTCGAACGTTTTGATGCCGATAAAGACGGCAAGATCAACGATACTGAGCGCGAAACCATGAAGAGCACCATGCGCGCTGAGAGACTGACAAGATTTGATGCTGACGGTGACGGCAAAATCAGTGAAGAAGAAAAGCGTGTCGCCAAAGACGCCAGAAAAACCGCTAAGGATAAGGCTCTCAAGAAATTCGACAGCGATGGCGATGGCAAACTCAGTGCCGCTGAGCGTGAAGCCATGAAAGCAGAACGTCAGCAGGACAAGGCGAAACGCCTCGAGAAGTTCGATACCGACAAAGATGGAAAACTCAGTAAAGAAGAAAAAGCTGTCGGTAAAAAAACAGCACAGGAAAAGAAGGGCAAGGTTCTTGACAAGTTCGATGCCGACGGCGATGGCAAACTCAGCGACACTGAGCGTGCAACGATGAAAGCCACCCGTGAAAAGAACAAGGCAAAACAGCTCGAAAAATTTGATGCTGACAAAGACGGCAGCCTCAGCGATGCCGAAAAAGCCTCTCTCAAACTGCAGAGCCAGGGAAAACAGCAGAACCGCGAACAGAAGCAGATGCGGGAGCAGAAGCAGAATCGCGAACACAAGCAGGAAAAGAAGCAGAATCGTGAGCAGAAGCAGCAGCGCCAGCAGAAACAAAAAGGCAAAAAGAAGTAATACCACCTGATTTCAAAAGAACCTGTCTTTAAAAAGCAAAGACAGGTTCTTTATTTCCAAGAGAGCCTGCAATATTGACAGAATGGCGTTTACACGACCTGTGAATACAACTTGGGGGTTCAATATGTTGAATCTCTGAAAGCAATTCCCGGTCAAGAAAAGTCATTGCGAAGTGCCAATACTGTGTGCCGAAGGTATAATCCACCTCTGAGCTGATTTTTCTGACCTTGAGATTGCTTCGTCGCTACGCTCCTCGCAATGACAGGTTTTTTATAGCAGGTCTTATGAACTACAGACCGAATGATAAAAACTTTTGCTGGCTGCAGGTGGTATATTGTTGAATTATCGTTAACAGTCGGAGTGTAAATTATGAACAAGAGATTTAATAGAAGACCGGCATTATTCGGCGTTTTGCTTTACGCAGCTCTGACAGTTTTATTTCAGATGCCTGTGCAGGCTCAGACATCGAGCCCGTTTGATGTCGGGCAGGTCAAAATAGGGGTCGCAGTCAGCAGCAATTCTGATTACCAGCAGATAAACGCCAGCGCGGCTCAGGCTCTTACCGATGAAGAGAAAGAGTTGCTGAAATTGCAGCTGCTGCCTGTTTATTACCCGATTTTAAAGCACTGTTTTGAAGGCAAAGAGCCATTTACCGGCAAAAGTGGTGGGCTGACCGCTGCCAAAAATCTCTGCAAAAGCTTTTATCCGGCCGGTGCGCCTGATAACTATTCACGCGACTTCGGCAATCCGGTAAGAATGCTCGACTGGGCCCGCAGATACCGCAATGACGGGAAGATGTGCAAGCTCGTGACTTCTACGCGCCGCGGCGACGTCATTCTCAACGGCCCGAAAAACCAGAAAGATATCGATACCAACTTCATCTGCCTGATGACCAAAGGCCCCTACTACCATGCCAGCATGGTAGTAGACAGCGTGCCGCCGATTATTATCGAAGCCGTTGGCATTACCGCAAATCCCAGCGATAAGGCTTACAGCGACAAGGTGCGCCTGAGTACCTGGTATGAAGAATTTGGTGGCTGGTCAAATTATCGCCTGGTGCGGCCGACTCATGGGCAGCCCGCCGCCAGTGCAGCGCAGACCATCAACAAGGCGATTGCTTATGCCGAAAGCCAGCTGGGAAAGCCTTATGATTACGCTTTTTCGAACTCAGACGGCAACAACGCCTTCTACTGCAGCGAACTTGTGCACAAGGCATATACCATCGGCGCCGGTTTCAAAGGCAATCTTGCTGATAAAGATCCCGATCGCGACAAGATTCTTGTCGCTTTGCACGCAGTAATCGACGGTCTCGAGCCTAAAAACAAGTATGAGCTGGCTGACAAGGTCATGCAGTTTGCCATTTCATACAGTCACAGCCCTGACATTAACAAACTGCAACAATTCATCATCGACGAACTGGTGCCGTCCTGTCGGACTCTCGAAAAGGCATTTCCCGACAAGAACGCGCGGGCAAAGCTCAATAATGTTTTCAACAAGGTCAAGAGCAACGAAGGCTTTGCCGGCTTTGCTGCGGCCAACAAGGCTTATGAAGAAGCCGAAAAAAATGGAAAATTCAAGGCTGGCTGGGGTCTTGGCAAGTTGCGCGAACTGAAGAGCAAGGCAACCATAGGTGTGGCGCTGCTCAAAGACATCGATAAACTCGGCCGGGAAAGCGGTGCCAGCCGCAAGAATCTCACCATGGTGTTCGCTAAAATCATCATTCCGGTATACAAAAACCTCGGAACCTTCGGCGAAGTGCTTGGCGGCATGAATAAAAACAATATGGTGCCGCTGCCGGAAGGCGTCAAGAACGTGCTCAAGATCGTCGACTGGGGTGTCAAAAAGCGCGAAGAAGTCAAAAAATGGCCGGTAGTCGGCAACTGGCTGTCAGAGCTGATGCCAGGCAACGGCGACGGCAAGATCAGAACCGACCTTACCAGTCCCAGCGATCTCGCTAACGCCAGCCCCGGCTTTACCATCAACTACCCCTGAACCGGAAGTTCTGTAAAACACTCTCATAATGAGTATTTACAGCATTGTCATTCGATTTTCATCGATGGCCGGTTAATTTCTTTTCACTAATTGCAGCATTTTAACTATACTGTGGCCATGGTTTTTTTCGACAGATCAGACAGAAGCGCTACTATTGCCTTATTGACGCGGGGAATGCTGTATATTTGCCTCGCGGTTTTTCCGTTGCTGATGCTTTATGTCGAACTCGTTCGCTTTTTCGAGCTCGAAACCGGGTCGCGGCGCAGCGAGCTCTATCAGTTCGCCGGCCGAGAACTGCTGAGATTGAGCGAATACGCCGAAGATGCTCGATTTTTTCATCTCGTCCTGAAAAACCAGTTTGCCGCAGACCTGCGCCCGCAAAATGAGCAGGAATTGCAGGCTCGTGTCGGGCGTCTGAAGAAGGCGTATCCGGGAGTGTTTTCGTTTGTGTTCTGGAACCGTAATGGAGAGGTAATCACAGCGCTTTCTGACGATACCCGTTTTAATTTTCTGCTCAGGAAACTGAATCTCATGCTTGCATCCATCAGGCTTGACACCATGGCCGGCCGGCATGTCGAAGCGGGTTTTTCCGATAAGTATAACCGGGATCTGCGTATGTTGCGCCAGTTTCTTGGCCCATTCATCACACCGGAAGGTTTGACCAGACCCTTTATCGATGCCGGCACCGCCGCCTGTTTTCAGATCCACGCTCGTGGCGAGCGTATGCTTGGCTGGTATGAGAGCACCGCTGATTACTCGGTTCTTGCCTATGTGTCGGCAGAAGTGCGGGGTGCTTTGACCGGGCCGAAACAGCTCTGCCAAAGCTTGCGGGGCCGGTGGTCGGCAATGAGCTTCTATCTGTTCGATGAACACGAATCAAAGCTGGTGCCGCCACCAGTAGGAACAACCGGCAAAGATGTTCTGATCAATTTCGGCAAATTCAGAAAAATGGCTCCCAGAGAGCACCTTGAGTCTGAAAGTCATTTTTATGAGTTTCAAAAGCTCAATGAGAGATGGTGGGGTGTGGCAGCCATTGATAAAAGCTCAATCGGCAGTGTTACAACACTGGCCGGAAAGTCAATGGCCAGAATAGTCATGGCTGTTTTGATACTGCTGTTTGTCTCGGGCTGTTACTTTATGGTGCATGATAACCCGTTGCATTCAGTTCAGGCAAAGCTGGTCAGCGTTTTTGCCTACACAATTTTCATTCCGGCTCTGGTTTTTGGTGTGGTCGCCTTTGACTATCTCAAACAGCAGGAAAAACAGGCAGCCAGCGAGTTTTCGGCAAAATCTTTTCAGCTGTTAACTTCGATAGACAGCCAGTTTAAAAGTTATCTGTACGACCGTGCTACAGAAATAAATATGGTTATCGAAAGAATTCTGGTTGATAAATCTGCTGACGAAGTAAACAAGCTGGCAGTATCTTTCAGCGATACGGTTGTGAGCCGGTTTGCGCCTGATACTCTGGTCATTGCTGACAGCAGTGGTAAGGATATTCTGAATGCCGGATATGCCAGGACTCTGAAAGATGATCATCTACGCAAAAACGCTGCCGGAGAACTTATTGCGTATCTTAACAGCAGTGCAGACAAGTTGCATCAACCTTCAAGTGGCGTAGCAGAAGGGTTCCTGCTGAGTTTTCCGCTCAATTACCGCCGCCTGCTTCCTTTCACTCTCAGCAGCACGACTTTTATTTCTTATCTGAACGCGGTTCGCAGCAGAGATGACAATAAATTCTCACACCTTATTCAGATTTTCTGGCACGAAAAAGACGTGCATCTCGAATTTTTCAGACGGATAGCTGAAAAGACGGTCAACGACAGGAGGCAGCGACTGTTCATCAGCTTTGTCGAGACAGGTAAAACCTGGCCGCCAAAAGATGACCTGCCAGGTCTGCCGGCTTTTACCGAAAAAGTCAGGCAGCATGGCCCCTCTTACGAAAAACTCACCGACCGCAGAGGCAAAGTCTGGCTGGCAGTTGGTCAGGCCGGCACCAGCCTGAGTTCGGCAATTCTGACTGTTCTTGTCGATCACGAACTGCTGCAGAAAGATGCCGGACGTTTGCAAACCCGCATCTGGTCGCTTGTCGGCTGGAGCATTTTGGTGATTATGAGCCTTCTTTATATTCTCGGCCATTATCTTATTATGCCGATCAAGGCTTTGTCTGAAGGTGTCGAAATGGTGAAAAACAAAAATTATTCTTATCGCATCGATATGCCTCAGGACAACGAATTAGGTCGCCTCGGCCATTCTATTGACGAGTCTCTCGAAAATCTGCAGGAACTCGAAATCGCCAGAACCGTTCAGGAAAGCCTGCTGCCGCAGGATTCACTAGATCTCGACGATTTTTTTGTGGCGGCCAGAACCCGAAGTATGACAAGTATGGGCGGTGATTACTACGACTTCATCGTTGACAGCGACAAAAATGCGGCGATTCTGATGGCCGACGTGGCGGGGCATGGCATACAGGCGGCTCTGATGATGGCTATGGCCAAAAGCGCGCTTTTGTTGAACGACTCTGCCTGCAGCCAACCCGAAGTGATAATGTCGGCTCTCAATCGCACCTTCTGCACTCTGCGCAAATCAAGTATTACCACGATGATGACCGGACAGATCATCAGCATTTCATGCCGTGGCACGATCAGCCTTCTCAATGCCGGCCATTGCCCGCCCCTGTTTATCGCAAGCGGCAGTCACGAAATTACAACAGTCTGCAATCATGCGCTGCCATTCGGGTTTGCGCCAAAGCGCAAATTTGAGAGTCTGCCGGTCTCCATGTCGGCTGGCGATATCATGATTCTCTACTCTGACGGCATTCTCGAGTGTGCGAATCGCCAGGGTAAGATGCTTGGTGAAGAGGGTTTTGCCGAACTGGCCAGAAACTGTTATGACGTAGATTGCAACCGTTATCTCGATAACCTGTTCAACGCTTACGATAAACTGACAGATTCACAGCAGGACGACATTACCTTTGTGATGATAAGGCGCAAGGAAAACTGAAATGAAGGCAAGTCAGCCAAAAACGAATCTGCTGTTTAGAGGCGCATTGTTCGTCGTGGCCTTTGTCATGCCGGTAGTCGCCTTTTCATTACTTTCCGCTTTCAGTTTCGAGCGTTGGCTGGAAAGTGAAAACCTTATTCTCACCAATATTGCCGACGCCTCGGCGCAGCGCCTGCAATACGCGGCTGATAACCGTCGTTTCTGGTGCCATGAGCTCGACCAGATTTTTGCGCATTCCACTGACATTGAGACTCTCAACCTTGCTCTGCAACAACTGTCGCAGAGGCATAACCAGAAGATGAGCTGGATTATCTGGGATGCTAAGGACAAAGTTGTCATCAGCAACTTGAAAAGCAGCTTTGGCAAAGACATCTGGGAGCGTGTTGCACGAATTTTGCGGGTTGCTGCCGAAACCTGGTGGCTTAGCCTGGCGGCTGAAGATGATATTTTTCTTCGCACCGTGCTTGGTCCGAATTTTGAGAGCAAAACCATGCAGCGGGCTGTTTTCAGAACGGGCGCAGACCTCAGTGAATTGTCCTGGCTGGAATCAGCTGGCAGTCTCTGGGCCGACTTTAATGAGCGATCTGGTCTGATGGTGCTGTTTGCTGAGAGCGTTGATAAAAAGGCTCAGGGGTTGTGGCAGTTCATTGCTGAGGCAAATCTTGCCGAGGCCGGTTTTGCGCTGCTTGGCGATGGTCTTTTTTATGGCAGCGACGGTCGTTTAACGCAGGAAAAAATAGCGCAGTTGCGTGAATTTTTCAGGGCACGTGCGCCGGCTATTCTGGCAAACGATCGCCAGATTTCTACAGCGAGATATGTAGATGAAAACCTGTTTTTATATGTTTTCAAACCCCGTCTGCATCCTTCGACCCCGGCCCGCAACAGCGCCTTGTTTGCTTTGCTGCTGGCTTTCGTCTGGCTTCTTGTTCTGCGCGAAACTCAGCTGAAAAAATTCAATTACAGCATCAGATACGTTGTCGTCGGGTTGATCGCCATCGCCAATCTTTTTCCCCTGCTGATCATGAGTGTTCTCGGGATACAATATCTCGAACAGAAGAGGCAGATACTGATCGAAGAGCGGCGTATCGAGGCAGTGAATTTTCTTAACCGCATTGAAGGCGAGTATGTTTCTGAAACGCACAGAATCAAAAACTTCGCGATAAATAACATTCAAAAACTTGGCAAAACCTTGCAGAAAGAAGAGTTGAGCGAAGAGAATACCCGTTCTTTTCGACAGACTATGGCGGGTGTAGCCGGCAAATTCATGGTAATCGCCAGCACTACTGTTCCGACTATCAGTGACGTGGCGTTTCTTGGCCGCGATGAATCTTATCTTCTCAATGCCTCTAATACCGGGCGCCTCGAAAACATGCCCTACCGTGAAGACAATCGCATACAGCTCAATGAAACGCTCTGCAAAATAGGCGCGGCATTCATCTCATATTATAACGGTACCAGTATGTCAGAGCGGGTGCTGGCAGAAGTTGAACTGGTCGTTGAAGCTGTCTTCCAAAGCCGCATGAATGAGACTTTTCACAAGTTCCTCAGGGTTTTTGAGCACGTCGAAAACATTGGAATGGGCATGGAAAGGCACCCGACTTTTCTTCACTGTCTGTCGCTCAATCAGGATCAGATGGCCGATTACCTGTTCATGTTCCATTTCAACCAGTCGGTACAGGCAGAGAATTTCATGGCTTCGACCGATTCGATTCTGCAGGGCAATGCGCAGGGTGTAAAAGTTCTCTATTCTACCGGTAAGAATCTTAAAAAGCTGATTACCAGACCTTTCACCGAAACCGATATTCTGCGCGAACTCTTTGCAAAATTGACCTATTACCCGCAGCCTTCTCCTGAATTAGTCGATCTCGCCGGGGAAACCTGGATAGTAACTGGCTTTGTCAGCCGGATAATTGCTGATAACTGTCTGCTGGCTCTTTCGCCGATCAGCGCAATTGACCGGCGCCTTGCTGGCGAAAAGCAGCAGCTGCTTGGCATTATGCTGATCAATATTCTGCTGGTGGCAGGCATTGCGCTGATCTTTGCCAATACTCTGCTGCGCCCGGTTGCCCGCCTGCAGGCAGCGACACAGGCGATCAGGCGGCGTGACTTTTCGTTTCGTATCGGCGAACAGGGCAAAGATGAATTCGGTCAGATGTCGCGCATTTTTGATACTGCTTTGCGCGATCTTGAAGAAATGAGTATCGCGCGTGATGTTCAGCAGCAACTGTTTCCGAAACAGCAGGTCGATACCGGCGACTACGATATGTTCTGTAAAACCCTTACCATGGCCGATCTTGGCGGTGATTATCTCGATGTTTTTCCGCTCGATGAGCACAGGTTCGTCATGATTCTCGGCGATGTCGCCGGGCATGGTGTTGGTGCCGCCATGATCATGGCCATGGCAAAATCGGCGATGCTGAATCTGGTCGAACTGCTTGACCGGCCGAGCGAACTGCTGGCCCGTTTGAATACCCTGATTTATCGAACTAAAACCAAAAAACAGCGAAAGATCATGACTTTTCAATACATCATGGTCGATACGCAGGCTCATCGCGTGGTGTATGCGAACGCAGGCGGCTGCAGCCCCTTTGTCATCAGGGCAGGCACCAGATCAGCTGAAGAAATCAAGGTTGTCGGAGCGGCTCTGGGCGCCTTCAAAAACAGCCGTTTCAGCCAGAGCGAGATCAATCTCGAGCCGGGTGACACGCTGGTGCTTTATACCGACGGCCTGGTTGAATCACGTAACAATGCCGGCGAGGAACTCGGTTTCGATCGCTTTGGCGAATTGCTTGCCACCAGTCTCTGTGCAGGCAGTCAGGCATATTATGATGCGATTATGGCTGCCAATAAAGCCTGGCGCCAGGATCAGCCGCGCCAGGACGATTTCAGCCTGATGATCCTGCAGCGCCGCATTTCCTGACCAGTTGTCCTGCGACGCGCGCAAGATGGCCGATCGATAACTTTACAAAATTGTGGGTTGCACTCAAATTCATCTTATGCTATTCTGACTGACCGTTCAGTCATTTTATAAAACCCTTTGTTTAAGAGGGTTTTGCCGTAACAGGAGGCGTCGTGGGCAGTCATAGCAAAGATAAAAGAGAAAGAATAATCGATGCTGCGATAAAACTCTTTACCCGACTCGGTTATCACCAGACGAAACTCGATGAGGTAGCCAGACAGGCTGAAATAGCCAAAGGCACGCTCTACCTCTATTTCAGGAGCAAAGAAGACCTTTTTGTACAGTGCCTTCTCGATGGCTATGAAAGATACCGGGAGAGAGCTGTTGAGATAATCACCAGCAGAAAAGATACCAGAAAGCGTTTGCTTGGTCTGCTTGAAGTGCAGGAAGAGATGTTTCACCACAATGGTCCGCTCATTCAACAGTTCATTCAGAGCGGAATCGTTATTGCTTCGAGCAAAGACGCTCCAAAAAAGATTCTCAACATGATGAAAGACAGGGTCGAACTCTATGCTGAATTTTTTAAAGAAGGTATCGAGAAAGGCGAGTTTTCTGACCGGTTTACGCCGGTACAGATGTCGTTGCTTTTTCACCAGATTTTCGATCTCAACCTCAAGTTTCAGATGTTTCATGCACCTACTGTTTCGCCGCAGAAATGCTGCGAAATGCTTGTCTATATGTTCAAGGCCGATTGAATGTCAATGCTTATGGAGAACCAACCGATGAACGAAATCCGCCGAACGTTATTACCCGCGCTGTTCTTTTTAGTTGTCATGCTGACGTTGACTGGCAACGTAGCGCTTGCTCAGTCTGCAACGACTGAATCCGCTGTTGCCCCAACGGTTGAAGAGCAACAACCAGTCGTTGCTGATGACACAGGCTTGCAGAATGCTGACGAAGATGAATCAAAGTCGGTCTTTGCCGGCGACCCCTACGAGGAGATTGAAGCCAGACTGACCATCGAAGAATTCTGGAATAAACAGAAAGAGTTGTCAAAAATTGAACAGATAGGCTCAGAAGCTCTTTATCTGCAGGATACCCACCTGGGCGACGTGCTGTGGCTGGCCTTACATCGCAACCGCTCGATTACCGGTGCCGAGCAGCAGGTCGAAAGTGCCGATGCCGGTGTCATTCAGGCCCGATCGGTGCATGGAGCCAGACTTACCGGTAATTACCGTTATACCAGGGTCGATGATGTTGCCAACCCGATGGTCGGCAAAGACTCGCAGTCGGCTTATCTTGAAGTCACCCAGCCGCTGTTTTTGAGCGGCAAAGACAGGGCTGCGCTCAATCAGGCGCGATTTGGCAGGTCTACTGCCGGTGCCGGCCTGATTCTCGCCAGGCAGTATGTCCTTTTAGATACAACGCTGCGCTGGCTGGCCTGGCAGTTTGCGGCCGAAGCCGAGCGTGTCAGCGAAAAAGATCTCGAACTGGCAAAAGCACATCATGAGCTGGTAAGCACGAGATACAAGCACAAGCAGGTATCGCAGTTCGAAGTGCTTAGAGCTGAAGTCAGACTGGCCAAGGCCGGCAGCGACCTGCGCAAACAGCGTAATACAAGAGAACTGGCCGGACTCGATCTGCTCAACGTTCTCGATCTGCCGCCCGATACGCCGATATCGACGCAGGATCGCATGAAGATGCTCGAATTACCGGTAAACTACGACGAAGACGCTTCGGCCGCCATGCAGATACGCGAAGATCTGCGCATGAAGAGGCTCGAAGTCGAAATTGCCAGACAGGGCATTTCAGGTGCCCGGGCTGAAAATCAGCCGGTAGTAAGCCTGTTCGGTCAGAAAGGTGTTGCCGACCCGGCTGCCAAATCAAAAACCTTCGATCGCGAAAGCTACTGGAACGCTGGTGTTGTCGCTAATTTCACCTTTGGTGATGGTGGCATGCGCAAAGGCAAAATTAAAGATGCCCATGCAAAACTGGCCCTGGCCGAGAACGCGTTGCAGCAGGCCGAGGAAAAAGCCCGCATCGAGATCAAGCAGGCTTACCTGACCATCGAAACGGCAAAAGAAGTTGTTGTCGCTCAGCGTAAAGCTTTGAAACAGGCCGAAGAAGCTCTGCGCCTGGCCGGCGTCAGATATACCAACGGCCTGTTTACTCAGGTTGAACTGTTCGATGCCGAAAATGCTTATCTTGCCACCCGTCTGCAGTATCTGCAGGCTATTCTCAGCTACCATCAGGCTTACGCTTCTTATCGGCTGTCGACCGGCCAGCTCGGTCGTCGGCTTCTTGACCAGTTAAAATAGGAGATACATCTTATATGCAGAAATCACTTTTATTGTTGGCACTTTCAGAATTTAAAAAGCTTCGCCCTCGCCTGCTGTTAATGATCGTTGTGTTTTTGCTGGCAGCAAATGCAGCGCAGGCGCAGGCGCCTGACGATGCAAAGATACTCCCGGTTATTGTACAGAAGGCTGTTGCCAGTAATATCAGCGCGCAGCTGCTTACTTCTGGCGAAATTCTGCCATTTCTCGGTGCTGACATCAACCCTAAGACCGGCGGCGAAATCATTAAAGTCAATGTCAGCGAAGGCTCTCAGGTCGCTCCTGGTGATCTGCTCGCCGAAATCGATCATCGCATTCTCGATGCTCAGCTCGAGCAGGCGAAGGCTGCGGTGACCGTTGCCCGATCAGCTCTCGATGCACAGGCGGTTCTGGTAAAAACCTCGCAGTCCAGCCTGGTTTCGGCAAAAGCCCAGCTGTCAGCGGTAAAAGCACAGGCAAACAATTTGACTGCCACCCATAAACGTTATCAGGAACTGTTCCGTGAAGGTGCGGTTTCTGAACAGCAGCTCGACGACGTAACCGCTCAGAACGACGCGGCGCAGGCTCAGCTGGTGGCAGCCGAATCTGGCGTGCGTCAGGCTGAAGATGGTATTCAGACGAATCAGGTTAATCTGAAAATGAGACAGGCTCAGCTTCTGCAGGCTGAAGCCAATCTGCATGCCGTCGAAGTGCAGCGCGAAAATGCTTTTGTGCGCGCACCATTTGCCGGTGTCATAACCAGACGCATGCTCGATCAGGGTGCCATGGCCAATACAGGTCAGCCGATATTCAGACTCGAACAGATGAACCTGGTGAAAGTGATCGGCAGTCTCGTTGAAAAAGATCTGATGCTGCTGAAACCCAAAAAGACCGGAGCTACCGTTAAAGTTGCCAGCGTAAATCGTGACTTCAACGGCGTTGTCGATAAACTTTATCCGGCAATAGCCGCCAAAACCCGCACAGGCGAATTCGAAATTATTCTCGAAAACCCTGAAATGGTGCTGCGTTCAGGCATGTACGCCGGCATCGCTCTTGAACTCGATACCGCGAAAGACGCGGTTGTAATCAGTCGCGACGCTCTGCTTACGCATGGCAGTGACATGGCCGTCATTCGCGTCGACAGCAATGGTATGGCTGAAAGAATTCCAGTTAAAGTCGGCATCATTCAGGGCACCCGCGCTCAGATTCTTGAAGGACTCAAAGCTGGCGACATGATTGTCGGTCAGGGTGGTGAACTGGTTAAGACCGGCTCATACGTCAAACCGATTCTGGCGGAGGATGCAAAATGAATCTTTCCGTATTCGGAGTTAAATGGCCGGTCACTACCAGCATGATCTTTCTGGCCGCCATTCTGCTGGGGGCCTTTTCCTGGACTCAGCTGGGTGTCGATCTGATGCCGGATTTTGAAATTCCTGTCGTTTCGATTATCACTACTTATTCCGGCTGTGGCCCGCAGGAAATGGAGACGAGTATTACCGAGCCCATCGAAGAGAGCGTGTCTACCGTCGAAAACGTCGATGAAATAACCTCGACGTCGCTTGAAGGCATCTCGATGGTTACCGTAAAATTCGACTGGGGTGTAGACCTGGCCGACGTTACCAACGATATTCGAGACAAACTCGATCTCGTTGCCCGTCGTCTGCCAGACAACGCTGAAAAGCCTTATATCTTCAAGTTCAATACTTCGATGATTCCGGTCTGCATGATGTCAGTTTCTGCCGAAGAAAGCTGGGACAAACTCGACAAGATCACCGACCGCAAGATCATCGATGCTCTCAAGCGTATCAACGGGGTTGCCACTGCCATTCAGATCGGTGGCGACAAGCGCGGTGTGCTTGTCGATCTCGACCGCGAACGACTGCAGGCTACCGGTATAACCGGCAATCAGATCGTCAACGCCCTGTACATGCAGAATATCGATAACCCGGGCGGTACTATCAAACAGGGGCAGTTCGAATATCTCTGCCGGACTCCCGGCAAATTCACCCGTGTCGATGACTTTAAATCGGTAGTTCTCGCGACTAAACCAGGGGTAGTAAGGTTGGGAGACGTCGCCGAAGTCAAAGATGGCTATCTTGAGAAAAGTAACGAGTTTTTCATCAATGGCAAACGCGGCGTTGGCATCATGGTTCAGAAGCAGTCTGGCGCAAACACGGTCACGGTTGCTGACCGGGTCAAAAAGTCACTGCCGGCTATTCAGGCCGATCTGCCGCCCGATGTAAAAGTCGAAATCATCATGGATACCTCTGATTTCATCAAAAGCACGATCAACAACCTGACGAATTCTGTTCTTCTTGGTGGTATTGCGGTTTTTGTCGTAATTTTCTTCTTTCTGCGCGATATCAGAGGCAGCTTCATCATCTGTACCACGATTCCGACCTCGTTAATTCTAACTTTTCTGCTGATGTACATGGCAGACTATACGCTCAACCAGATCTCGCTGTCGAGCCTTGCCATAGCGATCGGCATGGTTGTCGACAATGCCATCGTCATTCTCGACAACATCAAACGTTACCTTGAACGCGGAGTTTCATCGAGTGAAAGCTCGATATCAGGCGCTGTCGAAATGGGTACTTCGGTCATGGCCTCGACCTTGACGACGATCGTTATCTTTTTGCCGATCATCTTTACAACAGGTATTACCAATATAATGTTCGGTCAGCTGGCAATGATCATTACCATGGCTCTCTCAGCATCACTGATTTCGGCTCTGATGCTGACTCCGATGCTATGCTCTCGCCTGCTCAAACCGTCTGCAGTCGGCAGTTCAAGTGCTGTCGTCGGGCAACCTGGTTTTCTGGATCGGGTTGAAAACCTTTATGAGAAAGCTCTGAAAAGGATCATCGCCAACCGCTGGAAGGCCGTTGCTGGTCTGGCGGTCGTCTTTGTGCTTTCGTTCGGTCTGATGAAGCTTGTCGGCATAGACTACATGCCGGTTCAGGATCAGGGGCGCATCACCATCAAGTATGAATTGCCGGTTGGCACGCGTTTCGAAGTTACCGGAGATTTTGGCAGAAAAATCGAAGCGATAGTCAAAGAAAGAGTACCAGAGCTAAAGACTCTTGTGCTCCGCTACGGCAAAGCAACCGGTCAGGGCGGTGCCATGTCGGGTTCGCGCAATTTCTCATACACCGGCCAGGTAAGCGTTGCGCTGGTTCCCAAAGATCAGCGAAAGCGCGGTGTAAAGGAAGTTATCGAAGATATCCGCCCCGAAATCGAAAAAATTCCCGGTATCATCGTTAACTTTGATTCCGGTGACCCGATGGCGAACATGATGGGCGGCGGTGGCGCCGGTTTCACGCTGAACCTTTACGGCTACGATCTGAAAACCGGCATGGATTGGGCAAATCAGCTCAAACAGGCTCTGGTCACCGTGCCTGGCCTGAAAGACCTCGAAATCAACCAGGATCTCGCGCAGCCTGAACTGCAGGTCGTCGTCGATCGCGAAAAGGCTTCTACGCTTGGTTTTAACGTGTCAGATATTGGGAGTACCATAGAAACCTACATCAGTGGCAACTCTACCGTCAAATATCAGGAAGGCGGCGATGAATATGACGTAATCGTACGCCTGCGCCCGGAAGACCGCGACAAAATCACAGACCTCAGCCAGATTCCGCTGATCAGCCCGACCGGTCAGGTTGTTCGGCTCGAGAACGTCGCTGCAATCAGTAATGAGGTTGGCCCGACCAGCGTTGCCCGCAGCGAACAGGAACGCTACATTCAGATTACCGGCCAGATTTACGGCCGCGGTTCGGGTGACATCGCCGATGACGCGGCAAAGGTTGTCGAATCGATACCGGTACCGCCTGGTTTCACCTGGCGCTTTGCCGGTAACGAAGAGCAGCGCCGTGAGTCTTTTCTGGTGCTGTTTCAGGCCGGGCTTCTTGGCTGTATTCTCGTTTATATGGTTATGGCCTCACAGTTTGAGTCACTACTGGCACCTTTTATCATTGCCTTCAGTATTCCGTTCGGTTTTATCGGCGCGGTATTGCTGCTGATTCTCATTGGCTCGCGCGTATCGATCGTTTCGCTGCTGGCATTTCTGATTCTGATCGGTATCGTTGTTAACAACGGTATCGTTCTGATCAGCTATATCAATATCCTGATCAGAAGAAAAATTCCACTCAACGAAGCTTTGCTTATGGCCGGAAAAAGCCGCCTGCGGCCGATTCTGTCGACAACTACCACGACCATTCTCGGTATGATGCCGATGGCTCTGTCAACCGGCGAAGGCTCGGAAGTGTGGGTTCCAATGGGTATGAGTGTTATCGGCGGTCTGCTGGTATCGACGTTGATGACCCTCTTTCTCATGCCGGTGCTTTATTCACTTTTCAGCCGCTGGCTGGTTCCGGCGAAACAGATTTCCAGACTGGAGGCCAACTGATGGAATTCCTCGTCATAGTATGCAGTGAAACCCTGCAGGATGAAATTACCATGCTTCTTGAACGTCTCGACATAACCGGGTTCACACATCTGCCTCAGGCAACCGGAGCCGGCAAGGGCGGCGGTATCAGACTCAACGATGAAGTCTGGCCCGGCGAAAACAGTATTTACATGCTCGCCGTCGATAAGCAGCAGTCCGCTGCTGTTAAAGACTGGGTCAGACGCTACCGCCAGGAGGCTCTGCGCGAAGGACTCAAGCTGTTTTCGCTTCCGCTCAATGAAATAATCTGACGCTGTTAAGCTGGCGATGGCTTCCTGATGTGGCGGGCGAGCAGGGTCGCCAGTTCGTTTTTGCGGAAAGGCTTGTTGAGACGGTCAGTGAACCCGTATTGTTGCGGGCGTGCCATGACCGGGTCTTCGGAATAGCCGCTCGAGACAATGACCGGCAAATCGGGAAACTGTTTGCGCACCTGTATTATTGCATCTTTTCCGCCCATGCCGCCCTGAATCGTCAGGTCGAAAATCGCCGCATCGATTGGAGCAGCAGTATCGCCAAGCAGTTCCAGTGCTTCTTCACCGTTCCTGGCTTCTACTACACAGTATCCCATGTTGCTCAGCAAACTTTTGAGCAGCTTGCGCACGAAGGCTTCGTCATCCATAATCAGAATTCGGCCTTTACCACAATGGCTTATCTGCATCGGTATGTCTTCGCGTTCAGGCATGCGCGGCGAAGCTGGCAACAGAACATGAAAAGTCGAACCTTTTCCCACAGCCGATTCAACATCGATCATGCCGGCATGCTTGTGTATTATTGCGTAACAGGTGGTCAGGCCAAGGCCGTTACCCTTTTGTCGCGTGGTAAAAAACGGGTCGAATACGCGCTGAAGAATTTCGGGTGGCATGCCGGAGCCGGTGTCGGTAATCGATATTCTGATGTAATTTCCGGGTTTGAGTAAAGGATGATCATCTTCGCAAAGAGTCAGGTTTTTCGCGGCAAGGATGATTTTGCCGCCGGTTGTCATCGCCTGCTGCGCATTGATGACGATGTTGTCGATGACCTGCTCGATCTGTCCTTTATCAAAGTCAGCGGCCCATAAATCTTCGGCGATGTCGAACTCACAGGTCACAGCGGAGCCGGAAAGGGCGAACATGACGGCATCTTTGATAACCGGTTCGAGATAGCCGGTTTTGCGCATTGGCGCGCCACCTTTAGCGAAGGCAAGAAGCTGTCGCGTCAGATTTTTTGCACGCTCAAACGCGATAAGCGCCTGGTCAAGGTAAGCTGCAATCTTTTTGGAATCGTCGGTCATGCGCGCCAGTTCAATAAAACCGAAGATTCCCGAAAGCAGATTGTTGAAGTCGTGTGCAATGCCGCCGGCCAGAACCCCTATTGCTTCGAGTTTGTCGGTTCGCTGCAGAACGGCGAGCAGTTTCTGTTTGTCGGTCATGTCGCGGAAGACCAGCACGACTCCGATAGTCTCGTTGTTTGCATCTTTGATCGGTGCGCCGCTGTCGGCAATGACTCTTTCTGTGCCATCCCGCGCAATCAGCAGCGTGTGGTTCGCCAGTTCGATGATGCTGCCGGAAGTTATGACCGA
>CAZMWO010000023.1:0-17160 GCA_964569565.1 uncultured bacterium
GACATGTTCTGCCTTAATCTGCTGCAAAGGAATCAAGACAGATGACCGGTTCGCGCAACAAACACGACTCTTTCGCACTTTCCTGCCGAAAAATCAGAATGCTGCTTTTCGACTGTGACGGAGTGATGACTGACGGTCATGTTGTGCTTGGCAACGACGGTCTCGAACTTAAATATTTTGCAGCGACCGATGGCATCGGGTTGAAAATGTGGAAAAAGGCCGGCCTGCTCTCAGGCTGCATTACCGGCCGGGCCTCGCAGGGCCTTGAGCGGCGCGCCGGCGAGCTCAAGTTCGACGAACTGCATCAGGGCGTCACACGTAAGGGTGACGTGCTTGCAGATATAATGAAACGGCACGGGCTGGAGCGCGAAGAAGTTGCCTACATCGGCGATGACCTTAACGATCTTTCGGTAGGAACAAGGGTCGGGCTGTTTTTCGTGCCGGCGAACCATCACCCTTCGATTCGCTCTTATGCCGACTACGTATTGTCCAGCAGGGGCGGCGAAGGTGCCGTGCGTGAAGCCCTCGATCTGATTCTGGTTAACAAGGGGCTGATGGAGGGTTTGATCGAAGGCTTCATCAACCAGGAATAATGCGCGACCAGCTTAAAAGAATAAAAAGAACTTTGCGGGCATGGCTGATAAAAGGCCTGGTCTCGATGATGACCAGGCTCGATGTCAGGGCGGTGCCCAGGCTTAAACGCCTGCTTCTCAAGGTGTTTCCGTTGATTTTTGCCAGAGAACTTCAGCGGGCGCGTGAACTTCTGCCAGCGGAATTTGCCGGCAGAAAAGAAGAAATAATTGCCGGCATGGCCGAGAATCAGGTCATGACGCTGCTTGAAGTCTTCTTTTACGAAAAACTGCTGGCGGCAGACCCTGATTTCGTGCAAATCGAAGGCCGCGAGAACATTGAAGAGGCACTGGCCGGGAAACGCGGGATCATCATTCTTTCGGGGCATTTCGGCAACTGGGAAGTCATGGGTTACACACTGACAAAAATGGGCATACCCATGCACGTCATGGCGCGCGCTCAGGCAGTCGACCAGATGACCGAGTTCATGAACAGTTTTCGTGAAAAACGCGGCGAAGTCGTGATCATGGACAACGCCATTCCGACCGCTCTCAAGCTGCTGACACAGAACAGAACAGTAGGCCTTCTCGCCGATCTCAACGCGAAAGAACGCGGTTATCAGGTGCATTTTTTTGGACGGGCCGCTTCGTTTTACAGCGCCCCGGTGCTTATGTCACTGCGCAGTCGCGCCCCTTTGATACCATCATTTGCCGAGCGCCAGAAAAACGGTCGACTGCTGCTGCGCTTTGAAAAACCGGTTGAATTCGAGCGCAACGATAGCATGTGCAACAACATTCAGCGTTACGTAGACCGCTACGAAGCGGCTTATCGACGCAGACCCGACCTCTGGTGCTGGTTCCATGAGCGCTACGAATTTGCCAGCCTCGGGAGAACCGGCTGATGAAAAACATATTACTCAGTTACTGGTTGTGGGCAGCTGTTCTTGTCGCATTTATCACGATCATCCTGTGGGACGACGACCTTGAAAAGGCTACGGCCAGTTACGTTAAACACCGGATGGTTCTCAAGAACGTTAACTTCAGCCAGGTTGAAGGCGGCTTCGAGCACGCCAGGCTCTACGCTGACATCTGCGACATGGATGACAACCAGAACAACATGAACGCGTCGAACGTGCGCACGATATTCTACAAGCAGGATCAGGCAACCTGGACCGGCCGCCTGATCTCAGAACGCGCCCTCAAAAATCCTTTCGAGGCAAAGTTCTGGGGCGATGTCAGAGGCTGGAACACCGACAACGAAAGAATAAGAACCGATGAGCTGCGCTATTATTTCAACCGCAAGGAGCTGCACACCCAGAAGCCGGTGACAATATGGAAGGACGACGCTGTCCTGACCGGCCTTGGCCTGCGCTACAACACCGTCGACAAGGAAGCACAGATCAACCAGCAGGTAGTCATAAGAATCTGGGAGACCGCAGACGAAACTGCATCGACCAGCGAAGAAACCACGCATATCGATGGTCTGCCGGTCGCTCCCCCGATGTCGCAATTGATTATACCTCTGAAAGTCGCTTCGTCAACCTCGCCGGGCGAGGTGCCTTCGAATACGGCAGAGGTTGCGACAATGCCGGCAGCGGCCGGCCTCAGCATTGAATCAAACAAGGAACAACAACAATGAAAAAACTGCTTCTGATCGTTTTATTCATGAGTTCTACCGCAGTCTTCGCCCAGACTTCGATCACAGCAGGAGACATGGTTATCACCAGCAAACTCATGACATTTTTCAAGAATGTCTACGTGGCAAGAGGCGGGCTGACAGCTGAACAGAAAGATTCAACCCTTACTGCCGACCGCGGCATTTACGATCGCGATCTCGAAATAGTGAAGGCCATCGACAATGTCAAGGTCACGCAACCCGGGTCGGTTCTCACCTCTGACTATCTCGAAGCCTATGTTAAGGAAGACCGCATACTTGCCCGCGGCAATCCCAAGCTGGTGCGCATCGTCGAGCGCGCCGCCCCCGCCGGGGAAGGCAGCACAAAAATTCGCAAAACCAGGGTGATTCTTACCTGTAACGAGGTCGAAGGCTTCAACAAGGAAAGCCGTTTCCTGGCCAAAGGCGATGTACGGGTTATCGAGGTTCCTTATCGTGACGGAGAAACCGAAGAAGAGGCCGCCGAAAACGAAAAATCGCCGGTTTCTGATATAATCTGCGAAACGCTCGAGCTCTTCAGCAACGAAGACAAGGCAATCGCACGCAATGATGTCGAGATCGTTACCGAGACATTGCGGGCAACAGGCGACAAGGCGATTTACCTCAACCGGGAAAACCGCATGATCATTGTCGGCCGGGCGCACGCTTTCCAGACAACGAAGGAAGCCGGCACCAATGCCGAGCAGGTTTCTGAACTCTTTGCCAACAAGATCATCTACTACCCTGATGAAGACAGGACTATCGCGGTGGGTAATGTTCAGGCCACCGTTTTCCCCGGCAGTGACGGCGTTTCGCGTGATAAAGACAAAGACAAGGACAAAAAGAAGAAAAAACGCGAAAAGAAAAAGACCGGCGAAGGCGACGAAGACAAACTGGCGATCAAAGAAGCCGGAGAAAGTCATGAAGAGCTGCCGGACAATATTCCGGCCGGCGAATATCTCAAGATCGAAGAAGGCGGCGATGACGTCGAAGACGAAGACTATATCGAAGCCACCGAAGACGACTGAAACGGAGAGCATCAACAGATGAAGATCACCGAAGCGGAAGCACCGGCACCGGCAGCGTCGTTCCTGGCGCCCGACAAACCCGATGAAATTACGGTAGAGCTGGTGTGTAAGGCCTATAAGGGGCGCACCGTCGCAGATCATGTCTCGCTTAACATCAAGAAGGGCGAAATTGTCGGTTTGCTCGGCCCGAACGGAGCCGGCAAAACCACGACGTTTTACATGGTGGTCGGCCTGATCAAGCCCGACAGCGGCAGAGTGCTGTATAACAAGCAGGATATCACGCACAAGGCCATGTATCAGCGAGCCCGCATGGGAATCGGCTATCTGCCCCAGGAAGCCAGCGTGTTTCGCAAGCTGACGGTTCGCGAGAACATCTGGCTCATTCTCGAAGGCATAAACATCAGCGACGAGGAGCGACACGAACGTCTCGAAAGGCTGATGCACGACCTCGACATCGCCCGCCTCGCCGACAGCCTCGGTTACTCGCTTTCGGGTGGAGAAAGGCGACGCGTCGAAATCGCCCGCGCGCTGGCAGCAGAACCCAGCTTCATTCTTCTCGACGAACCCTTTGCCGGAGTTGACCCGATCGCGGTCCAGGATATTCAGAGCATAGTTATCGCTCTGCAGAAGAAGGGGCTCGGCCTTCTGATCACCGACCATAATGTACGCGAAACCCTGGCCATCGTAGACCGCGCCTACATCATGAGCCTCGGCAAAATCCTCGTTTCAGGCTCGGCGCAGTTTGTCGCCAAAGATGAGACCGCTCGCAAGTTTTATCTCGGAGAACGTTTTCAGCTCGACCAGATCGAGAAGATCAGCCAATGATATATATTCTGATACTTGTTGTCATCAGCGGGCTGATCGCCTATATCGGCGATGTCCTCGGCACCTATGTCGGCAAACGCAGACTGACCGTACTCGGCCTGCGGCCACGCATAACAGCCCTTGTCGTCGCAATTTCTACCGGGATTCTCATCACTCTTCTCACTCTCGGTGCCATGACCATCATCTCAGAAGACGTCAGAACTGCACTTTTTCACATGAATACGCTGCGTCAGGATATCGAAAACCTGCACAATGAAACGCGCAGTCTCGAACAGGTCAAACTCCAGCTCGAAAAGGAAAAAGTTGAACTGACAAATGATGTCGAACGCCTGACCTCGACGGTCAGAATAAAAGAGACCGGCAATGTCGTTTTCCGTAAGGACGAGCCGCTGGCGGTAGTTGTAATAGCGGCTGAGCAGAGCGCAAGCGAGATAATGAAGGAATTGACGACCCTGATCATCAATCTGACCGCCAGAGTGCGCCGACGCGGGGTGAAGGTGCAGGACGAAATCGACTTCTTCACCGCCAACCGAGAACAACTCAACGGCATGGCGGCTCATATCGCGAGCTCTTCGCAGGATATGGTGGTCGGTGCAATAGCGGCCGAAAACATTAACGCCGGCGAGCAGCTTGGCAACGTGCGTTTTATCCTGCTTCCCAACAATCTTATTTTCAGCAGAAACCAGGAAATCGCTTCGATCCAGATCGACGGTCGGCTCAATCGTGGCGAGATAGCACGCAATCTCAAACAGTTCATGGATGAAATCAACCAGGAAGTGGTCAGACTTGGCATGATCGAAAACCCTTTAACAGGGAGATTCGGCGACATGTCATCTGATTCGATGCTGTCGTTTTACGACATGGTAAACCGCATCAAAGAGCTGAACCGCCAGTTCATACTGATTGCAGCAGTCCCGGAAGACACCTATGCAATCGGCCCGCTCAACGTCACTTTCAGGTTTGAAGAAACCGGCGAGCGCATATTCTCGACACAGCCTGAGCAACCCGATGACAGCCCCGGCGAAGAATAAACTTGCGGGATGTAAGCGAGCCTGTGCATAATTGTCGAGTATGGAGAAAAGTCAGTGAAAACCGGAAAATATCAGGTTAACGTCCTGCAGGAAGGTCGAATGCTGGTAGATGGCGGTACCGCCTTTGCCGGCCTTCCCCGCTCCGAATGGGAAGCATTTGCCAGGCCTGATGCCAGAAATCGCATTCAGCTTGGCATCAATTTTCTGCTGATCCGGGGGGAAGGCATTAATATGCTGGTAGATACCGGCACCGGCAGGAAAATCAGACCTGAACGTCTTAAAATGATGGGGCTCGACAACCAGATGCCGGTGGTCAGTCACCTTGAAAAGTTCGGCCTGACACCTGATGATATCACGCATATAGTATTCACGCACCTGCATTTCGACCATTGTGGCGGTTCGACAGAAATCAACGGCAGTGATACCACCGCGGTGTTCCGACGGGCTGCCATGTTCATTCAACGCGATGAATGGTCGGCTGCCTGCCGGCCCGACGATTTTTCACGCAGCAGTTACCATGTACATGATTTTCTGCCACTGTTCGAAACCGGCAACATACATTTCATCAGCGGCGATTGTGAAATAGCAGACGGCATCAATGTCGAGGTCAGCGGCGGCCACACTGCCGCCCACCAGATTGTCAGAATAAATGACAGCCTGTGCAACGTCATCTACCCGGCCGACATCTGCCCTACTCCTCTGCACATGAACCCGAAGCGGCATGAAGCCTTCGATCTCTACCCGCTAGAAACACTACAGGCACGCAATACTCTATTGCGCCGCGCCCTGCGCCCTGACACTCTGGTCGCATTCTCGCACGCTCAGGACGCGGCATTCTACCGGATAGATTTCGAAAACAGCTCATACAAAGCGGTTACCACCGATGACTGCTGACACACCCGCTAAAATTTATATTCTCGCTAATGCCGGCGCCAGAACTCTTGATTTCAAAGGCCTGGAAGCATCCTGCATAAAACTGGCCCGCCACGCCGCAGTTGAGCTGATCAAAACCACAAGTCAGGAACAGGCCAGCAGCGAGGCTGCCAGGCTAAGCGCACTACCCGGCAACGTCGTCGCGGCCGCCGGCGGCGATGGTACCATCAACAATCTGCTCAATTCAATGGTCCCTGGCGGAGTACTCGGCATCATTCCGGCCGGCACCGCCAACGTCATCGCCCGCGAACTCGGCATACCGCTCAAAATTGGCGAAGCCGTCAAGATACTGGTAACCGGGGCAGTGCAAAAGGTTGACACGGCTGTTTGCAACGGCCAGAAGTATCTTTTTGTCGCCGGCTTCGGCTTCGATGCCGAAGTAGCGGCATCTGTCGGCGGCTGGCGCAAGAGACTGCTTGGCCGGGCGGCATACCACCTTGCCGGCCTGCTCAGTTTCATGACTTACCGCCCGCCAGAGCTTAAAATCACCTGCGACGGCAAAATCTACCATGGCAGATACGCCCTGATCGCCAATATGCGGCGTTATGGCGGCGAACTTTTCTTCGCTCCACAGGCCAGGTTCGATGACGGTATTCTCGACCTGGTTCTGCTCAAACGATTTTCGGTCGGCAGTCTGCTGCGGCTGCTCAATTTCGCCCGCGGCAATGGCAAATTTCCTGCTGACGTAGCCGAGGCGGTCCAGGGACGGCATTTTATCGTCGAATCCGACCGTCCCACGCCATATCAGCTCGATGGCGAGGTTTTTCCCGCTGCCGAACGCTTCGAAATCAATCTGGCTCAGCAACCGACCAGCCTCATCACCCCCTGATGGAAATACTCTCAACAATCTGGCAGATAGTCTGGGTGCTTCTGTTACTGGCAGCAGCAACAGGCTCGATTGTACTGTTCATCGCCCTGCTGCACCCGTTGCGTTTCGACCTCAGGCTGCGGGGTTCTGTACGTGGGCAGCGAGCCGAAGTATGGTTCGTCTATCTGTTTCGAATGTTCAAAGTAGGCATAATCGCCACGCCTCACACTCAGGATGTTGTAATCAGCTTTCTAGGCTGGAAAAAACGACTCGAACGTATGAGCCGCATTAAACCGGCAACCCCGGGCAAAAGTTCGCCGCCGCCAGCCGCCGCTGAAGAGATGCAGAGCAAAGCTTCTACAGAAGAACCAGCCGACAACCAGCCTGCAAAAGAGCAGGCACAGCCTGAAGCAGTAAAAGCAGCTGAGGTTCAGCCGACCGAGGAGACGCCCCCGACCCTCACTCCCGCCAGCGCTGAAGCTGAGGATGTACCAACAGAACCGGCCGAAGCAGCGCCGCCGGCAACAGACGCGGCCGAAACGATCGAACCCGTTGTCAGCCAGGAGCAGCCGAAGATCGATGTAGACACCCGCCCGCTCAAGCCATTAAAAGAAGTTGAAGAAGAATACCGCGCCACCAGAGATGCAGAAACAACTACGGTCACGCCGGGCAAAAGCCCCGACAGGCAGGACGCATCGATCAAACAGCTGTTGCGCAAATTCAAACGAGACGCGTCACGTCGTTTCAGCCAGATTAAAGGTTATTTAAGGCTTTTCCGGCGAAAATGGCGGGCACTGGCACCGGTATTCAAAAGATTCTGGCAGCGTGGCAAAAAAGGCTTCGGGCTGCCACGCATAGATCTTCTTCTCCGCTATGCCCTGCATGAGCCATACCTTACCGGCATGAGCCACGCAACTCTCGCAGTAGCAAGCGGCATGGCCGGACAATGGGGAATCAATTTTCTGCCAGTCCCGCACTTTGGGGCGCCCATGCTGTACAGCCGGGCCTGGATAACCGGGGTTATCAGGCCATGGCGACTGCTTTTCGCCACCGGAGCGCTCTTTTTTGAAAAGCAGATATACGTCGAACTCTGGCAGTTGTTTAAGTGGTACCGTGCAAAAAAACAACTTTAAAAATTTGTTTCTACCTGACGCAGTTTCTGGTAAGATGTTCTCGAAATTCAGGAGGTTCCAGCGCAAATGGCAATTGACACCTTAATCAAAACGGTATTATCAGAGCTTAAAGTGGCGATCAACTCCAAGACCGTCATCGGCGAACCAACCACTTTCAAGAACTGGACTGTGATACCGGTTACCAGAGTCTCTTTTGGCTTTGGTGCGGGCGGCGGCCAGGGAAAGAATGATTCTGTCGGCTTTGGCGGCGGATCTGGCGGCGGTGCGACTATTGAGCCGGTAGCTTTTATTGCCATCAGCGAAAAGGAAGTGAAACTGATTTCTTTGAAAGAAAAGGAAACAATCTGGGAAAAGATTCTGAAACCCGAGGTTGGCGAAAAAATTTACAACAAACTTATGGGAATAGCCGAAACCACTGCAGAAACCGCTGAAAACGCAACAGAGGGCAACAAGAAAGAATAACTGTCCGTATCTGAAATTTTCTGAAAGAGGGTGTGATTACTATTATCAGTATAGAGGCAATTAAACAGATAAAACTATTTTCGGGCCTTGAAGACCATGATCTCAAAAAGATTGCAGAGGTAGTCAAGGAGCGCAATCTCCCCGCCGGAACCACTCTGTTCAAGGAAGGTGACGTCGGCGACGCCTTTTACCTGCTTAAAGATGGCGTTGTAGAGGTCAACAAAGAGAACAGTCCGGCAATCAACGATATCAAAAGCACCGATGAAAGCAATTTCTTCGGAGAAATGGCTCTGGTAGAAGGCGCTCCCCGCAACGCCACCATCAGAACCAAGAGCGAATGCACACTTCTGGAAATCGACAAGGTAAATTTCGACATGCTGCTGCGCCTGAATTCATTCATCGCGCTGCGCATCATGACGGCCCTGACCCAACGTATACGCAAAACCACCTCCGTCATGAAAGCCGTGACTGTCGAAGAAGAAAAGTGCGGCAAACTGATCACTCTGTTCAGCCCCAAGGGTGGTGCCGGCAAAAGCGTTACGGCAGCAAACATGAGCGCCGGCATTGCCAAACTTACCGGCAAAAAAGCGCTGTTGATCGACCTTGACCTGCAGTTCGGCGACCTTGCATTCATGCTCGGCCTTAAGCCCAAACGCAGTATAGCAGACCTCGTCGAGGCTGAACCTGAAAACGCCGATGACCTCAAAAAGTTCCTGACCGACCATCCCCACGGCTTCTCGGTATTGCCATCACCCTTCAAACCTGAACAGTCCGAAATGGTGACGTCAAATCACCTGCGCAAGCTCATAAAAATAGCCAAAACCGTTTTCGACTACATAATCGTCGATACTCATTCGCTGTTCCAGGACCTCACGATCAACTCTCTCGACATCTCAGACTACATCTGCCTGATCATGGCCCCTGAACTTACCCATATCAAGAGCATGATACAGTGCATGAAGGTTGTCGAAACCCTGAAATACCCGCCCGAAAAGATCAGAATGATTCTCAACCGTGAAGAGTGCATGTATGCAATCGCCCGCGCCGAGATCGAAGCCAGCCTCAAGCGAAAGTTCGACTTCAGCCTGCACGATGACTGGAAAAATGCGCTGAGTATGGTTAACGAACAGAAAACCATCTTCGATACCACCAATGAATCGACCTATCGCACTGATTTCGTGCATCTGATCACCGGTTTGACCGGCGAAAAGATCACAGAAGAGGCGCAGAAAAGCGGCCTTCTCGGCACTCTTAAAGGCTGGTTCGGCGGTAAAGAAAAAGGCAGATAAAATTTCTGCCTGATTACGCAACTGGCGCGGGGTCTAACAGCCCCGCGTTTTTTATTGCCGACGGATTTCCCAGACCATGTGGGGAAGCTGCGGCACGATCAGCCGTGCTGTTGCCAGCCTGACTGCCTTGCTGCTGCCCGGCAGACAGATCAGCATCTTGTCACCAGCCACGCCGGCACAGGCACGGCTCAGCATGGCCGCTGCACCGATCTGGTGATACGAGATCAGTCGGAAAATCTCGCCAAATCCTTCCATTTCCTTGTTAAAAAGCGAACGGGCAACCTCAACCGTGCTGTCTCGAGCGGTAAGGCCTGTTCCGCCATTGGTTATCACGGCATCGAATTCTGCGCTCTGCAGCCATTCAAGCAGAGCCTGGCGCATCTGCGGCTGGTCTTCACGCACAATACGGTACCCTGCAATGCTGTGCCCGGCCGCCACCAGCATTTCCCTGAGAATACCGCCAGACTTGTCGCTGCTTTCATCACGGGTATCGGTAAAAGTCATGACACCAACCCTGAGGCTGGCACCGGCAAGCTTTTCGTGCTCGTGATTACCCATATTGAGATCCTTTAAACTTTGAATTAACGGTTGAGATTAACCTTTGGACTCACCGAAGCAACGATTTGACGCAGTTCTTCATTATCTATCACCATGAAATCGAGAACTTCGCGATCATGAATATGCGCTTCGACTCCATCAAGAACCAGAAAAGACAGGCGATCGACCTCGAGGCCGGCAAGCGGCCGTGATGGCTCGAGACCGATAACCAGTGTTGCTTCACGGTCACCCGCCTTGCAGGTATCGAACAGATAAACTGCCGCGATCTCATCAAGCGGCCCGAAAACAGTGCCGAGAAACTCTAAAAAACCGACCGGAACCTCTGGTTCGGGCGAAGAAAAAATCACCTGTTCGCCTTCGTCAATTTCGATTTCGGTATAGGGATATCTTGCCGAAAGCCTGCTGTCACCAACGTGGGCCAGCAGCATGGCAACCAGGTTTCCGGCTGCTTCGGCAAGAGCCGATTCAGGACCGTCATTGTCAACTATGATTACATTCGGGTTTTCCGGCAGCTCATCTTGAGCATACAGGCGGCCGCGGGCGCTTTCCTCGCTCCAGTTGCGGTTTTCAACCAGTCTTCGCAGACGCAATTCAGGATTGGCGCGCACGTAGATAATGCGGTCGCAGAGGCTGGCCAGTCCCATTCTAAACAGTAATGCCGCATTGATGATGATTGCCACGGCGCCGGCGGCGCGTGCCAGGTCGATCTTGTGCTTAACTTCGTTTATCATGGCCGGATGCATTATGCTGTTGAGAACATTTATCGACTCTCCTCCGGCAAACACGATCCGGCCGAGAGCCTTGCGGCAGACAGCGCCATCGACCATAATACCGGCTCCAAAGGTTTTTACCAGAATATGCTGCATCGCCGGCTGTTTCAGCAATTCATGCCCTATCGCATCGACCTCGACATTTTCGCCGAGACCGCGTTGCGAAAGCAGATTGGCCAGCGTCGACTTTCCGGAACCGGTCTGCCCGGATATTCCAATTACCAGCATATTATTCCTGCTTTCTCGGTAGGTAGACGGTAAAAATCGAGCCTTCTTCAAACATGCTCTGTACCTCAATTTTGCCGCCATGTTCTTCGACGATGCGCAAGGCCATGGAAAGCCCCAGGCCGGTGCCGTCTTCTTTGGTGGTCATGAAGGGGTTGAAAATATCTGGCAACCTGCTGGCCGGAATGCCCGTTCCGGTGTCTTCAAAGGCTATTGCGACAAAGTCGTCACGCAGGTCGATATTGACCCGCAGCTCGCCTTCAGGCTGCAACGCCTGTACTGCATTGGTCATGATGTTGATGAATACCTGCTTGAGCTGGTCAGGATCACCGACAATTTTCGGGCAGTTTGCCATGACAGTCTTGCTGAACCTGATATTCTGCTTTTTAAGCTGGTTCTTGATCAGCTGATAGCAGTCTTCGACGACGCGATCAGGCTCGACATCGATTGCCTTGGGCTTGCTGGGCCGGGCGAAATCGAGAAGATTGCCGATAATGCTCTCAAGCCGGTCGATCTCGCTCTGTATGATATACAGAGGCTCGCTGCGTGGATCTTTGCTGCCAAATTCGCTTTGCAGAAGCTGCACGATCATTTTCATACCGGTCAGCGGGTTTCTGATTTCATGCGCGATGCCGGCAGCCAGCACGCCGAGCGCTGACAACTTGTCAGCGCGCTTGAGCTGCTCTTCGAGTGCGCTGATCTGGGTAACATCCTTGATAAACACGGCCGTGCCAAGCATGCCGCCGGTTTCGTTGCGAAACGGAAAGGCGTTGACCTCAACAATGCGCGCCGGGTTGGTGTTTCTGATTTTTACCCTCGCGCCTTCGAGAGTTATGTTGGTGGTCAAAGCTTCGACCATCAGCTCATTGAGACGGCCTGGCAACTTGTCACTGCTGTCAAAAGGGCTCCAGCCTTCAGGAAACTGGCGACCCATGATAGTTCGTATTTCCGGGTTGGCGTAGGTAGATCTGCCTTCCGGGTTGAAAATGAGAACACCCGAAGTCATACTCTCGAGAATGCGCTCGGTAAAACCTTTAAGCTGGATAAGATCTTTGAACATGTGGTCGATCGAAGCGATCTGGGTAGCGATAATGCGCAACCCGATGATGTCTTCATCGCGGTAGGCGTAAGGCTTGCGGCTTCCGATGGTCAGAACGCCGATCAGGCGCCCGGAAACCTCTATCGGCAGAATGAGTACCGAGTTGAATTCGCGCGTGTAGGTAAGGTAGGGCTTGAGTTCTTTCGCGGCAAGCCCGACCGGCCCCTCACCAACCGGAATAGACCGCGGAAAAGACTCTGAGATATTCTGGTCGATACGGGCTTCGAGCGTTTTACCATCAGCCGAAACGAAATAGAGCAGATAGACGTCGAAATTGATGAAGCTGCGGGCAACCTTGCCCAGGGCATCGTAAATATCGCGAAAATCGATCAGAGATTCGGCCTGCTGCGAAATCTCATACAGCGCTGACAGGCGCGAATTCTTGTGAATCATCTCGTTGTTGAGCTTGAGATTTTCGAACAGTGAGCCCATGAACGGGGTAATGATCTCGATAACACTGCGCTGTTCGAATGAAAACTCACTGCGGTTCTCAGGCTTGAACATGACCAGCAGGCCAACCGGCTTGCCAGAGAGCATAACCGGCCAGGCTGACATTTTTTTGACCGGGTATTTTTCTGAGATTTCGTATTCGCCGGCCGGCGTACCGGGCGCGTTGTTGCTCAGGCGAATGAATACTTCAAAGCAGTCGTTGAGAAATTCAGCGCTCAGGTCTGGGTCAGGCTCCGTTTCCTGAAAGCTTTTAACGAAGGGAATCATTGTGTTGCTTTTTTCGTGCGGAGTGAGCAGAAGAGCGCCAGCAGACTCTGTCACCGATACCGCGCTTTCGGTCAGGAAAAGCAGGGCACGATCGGCATTAAGGTGCGAGATTGCCTGAGCGATTTCGCTCAATAGCGAGATTGCGATAACCGGTCGCTGCTCGATACCCATAAAAATTGCTCCTGAATTTATGCAGATAAATTAACATGACCGCCCGGTAAACGCATCAATTTTTCGTGATAATCTTGAAAAGATAGCATAAGTGTATTAAGTTTGAACGAAAAGAACTACAAGGAGATCTTAAATGGCAAAGGAAATCAAAAAGCCCGCAAAGACAACCACACCGGTTCAGACAGCTGCAGCCAAAAAGCCTGCTACCGCCAAACCGGTTAAACAGACCGAATCAGGCAAATCGGCAGCAACAAAACCTGCCGGCAAGCTCGATGCAATGACGCAAAGGATCCTCGACACCTTTGCACAGATAAGTGCTATTCCGCGTGGATCAGGCAATGAAGAGCAGATCAGACACTTTTTGATCGACTGGGCCCGCAACAACAAATTTCTGTATATCACCGACCGGGTCGGCAACCTGATCATCAAAATCGCTGCCAGCAAGGGCATGGAAAAGCATGCGACCATCGTGCTGCAGGGGCACCTCGACATGGTTTGTGAGAAGACTCCTGATTCTGATCATGATTTTCTCAAGGACCCGATCAGATTCGTGTACGATGGCGAATGGCTCAAGGCCGACCGAACTACTCTCGGCGCCGACAACGGCATTGCCATAGCCATGGCCATGTGCCTTGCCACCGACAGCAAGGTCAAGCACGGGCCACTCGAACTCCTCTTCACGACCGAGGAAGAAACTGGCCTGACCGGTGCCAGAGGTCTTGAGACCGGCATTCTGAATGCAAAATATCTGATCAACATCGATTCTGAGAGAGACGATGTTTTTACCGTGGGCTGTGCCGGCGGCAAAGACACCCATATCGAGCTCGATCTCGGTTATGAAGAAGTTCCCTACGATTATCGCGGCATGCATCTCAAGGTCAGCGGCCTCACTGGTGGCCACTCCGGCGAGAACATTATCGACGAGCGCGCCAACGCCATTCGCGTGCTTACCCGCATACTCCACAGCATCCGTGACATCTGCGATCTGCGCCTGACCTGGGTCAAGGGCGGAACCGCTCACAATGCCATTCCACGTGATGCCGAAGCCACTTTCTTCGTGCCGATCGATCGCCTGCCTGAGATTAAGAGCCATGTCGCCAGGGCCGAAGAATACCTCATCTCAGAATTTGAACGCACCGACCCGGACCTCAGCGTATATCTTGCTGAAATGGCTGTCACACCCGACAGACGCGCCATGATGAGTTACATCACCATGAAGGCTCTCGATCTGCTCTATGCCATGCCACATGGAGTCGTCGCACGCTCGACCGATATGCCGCATCTGGTAGAAACCAGTTCGAATCTAGCCAAAGCATGGATTGACAGCGGCAAACTCTACATTCATTCGAGCCAGCGCAGCTCAGTCATGACCAGACTCGATGCCATCACTTATCGCATCGAATCGATTGCACGCCTGGCCGGCGCCCGCGTTCAGAGCGGCAGCGGCTACCCTTCATGGCGCCCTGACTTCAACTCAAAGTTGCTGGCCGCCTGCAAAAAAATCTATAAATCGCTTTTTGGCAGCGAAGTAAAGGTAGAGGCTATTCACGCCGGCCTTGAATGCGGACTTATCGGCAACCTGCACCCCGGTATGGAAATGCTGTCACTCGGGCCAACGATCAAAAATCCTCACTCGCCCGATGAACGCATGTATCTGCCATCTCTGAACAAGGTCTACAGCCTGCTTACCCAGATACTGGCCGAATTGTGAGACAAACCATGAGCTCACAGAACTTAAGACTGGCAGCAGTCCTGCTGCTGGTCTTCTCGGCTTTTCTGCCGGCATTCGCCGCCGACCGGCCGGTGACGATAATTCACAGCAATGACACGCATTCGCGCGTACTGCCTTTTGACAGCAAAACGCATGGGGAAAACGTCGGCGGCGTGGCCAGACGCGCCGAACTTGTTCGCCGAATCAGGCAGGAGGCCCCTGGCGCCCTCTATCTCGATGCGGGCGACATTTTTCAGGGAACGCCATTTTACAGTGTATTCAAAGGCGAGGCATGCCATAGAATAGCTGTTGCAGCCGGAATCGAGGCCACCACAATTGGAAATCACGAACTCGACAACGGTATCGACAATCTGAAAAAACAGATCGCTGTTTCCGGCATTCGTTTACTGTGCTGCAATGTCTTCGACCGCGCCAGCGGAAAACTGGTTTTCCCCGCTTATCATGTATTCGCACGCAATGGCGTGAAAATCGGGGTTATCGGCAGCATCGGCGACAGCGCCTGGCTCGATGCTGACCGCAAATACTGCGAACCGATGGAGCAGAGAAATCAGACTGCCACGGTCAGACAGGTTGCCAGACGTATCAGACCCTATGTTGATCTTGTCGTCGTCTTGTCGCACTCCGGCATTGAATTTGACGAGATCATGGCTGCAGAAGTTGCCGAAATCGACGTTATCGTCGGTGGCCACACCCACGAAGAACTGCATGAACCTAGACTGATTGCCAATAATCCTGGCGTTGGCACCTGCCAAAACGGCCTTGGCGGCACCATTGTGGTGCAGGCCGGCGAACACGGCATTCATCTCGGCCGACTCGATCTGCTGATTAACGAAACCGGCCAGATATCGACCTTCAGTGGAAGACTCGAAAAAATTACATCTGCTTATGAGCCTTCGGTCGATGATCAGGTGCAGCAGCTGGTAAAGAGCTACAACGATCGTCTCGAAGCAAGCATGCAGGCTGTCGCCGGGCACACCGCCTTCGAACTGGCTCTTCCCAAAGAGCAGAAGAGAACCCATATACTGCCGATGGGTACTTTTACGGCACAAAGCATGCTGGAAGCCGGCAAAGCTGATATCTGCCTGGTGAATTCAGGTTCGATCAGAGCCTCCATAAGTGCCGGCGATATAACTGTCGGCATGATTTATGAGTCGCTGCCTTACGACAATACAGTAGTCACGTTTGTCATGCCTGGCAGCGAAGTTCAGAAGATGTTCGATCATATCTGCACCAATTATGCCACTCTCGACGGCTACCAGTATGCCGGGTTCACGGCCGATTTCGACCTCAACCGCGGGCGCGCCGAAAAAATCGTTATTGGCGGACAGCCTCTCGATAACTCGAAAAACTACCGGGTTTCGACGTCATCGTTCATCGCCAACGGCAATCTTGGCGGCGACAAGATGTTCGTCGATGCACTCGGTTCAGAGGATTCTGGCATTCTGATGCGTGATGCTGCGCTCGCCTATCTGGCACGGGTTAAGGAAGTTCCTGATTTTTCGCAGGCAGCGGTCAATCTGATTGGCCTCGAAAATCTGCATAGGGTGAAAAAGCCAGGCGAAAACTGATTCAGGCGTAATACCAGAGATGTGCCACAAAAACCAGGCTGGATGCGATCAGCACCGAAGCCATGCCCATGCGCAAAAAGGCGACTCTGCTCCAGCTGCCATGAAATCGGCTGCCGACGCCCCAGTAAATCAGGTCGGATACCATAATGCCGGCCAGGCAGCTGGCTGCTGAAAAAGCAGGATCCAGATCAAGACCAAGCAGAAGGTTGGCGCTGAGAAAAATTACGGTAAGAAATGCGGCCCTGATCAGTGAATTGCCGGCTGCGATCCATTGGGGAATCAGGCGGTGACGGCTGACCGAGATCAGGTTACCCTCACGTTGATACCAGCGCCATCTGATGCTGAGAATTGCCGCGAAGCTGACTACATACGGAATGAAAAACAGCCGGTCTTCTGTCAGATTGAAGTTGGCGCCGCAGATCCAGCCGAAAGACACGATAAACATGTAGAATATCGGGCGCACGCGCAGGCGTTCATCCTGACTGCCGGGCATTTCGAGGAACAGGTCGAACAGCGATATCAGAATGGTGCAGATAAGGACCGGAATATACCACTCAGGGCCAACCAGGCTCCAGGCAGCATAGCCTG
>CAZMWO010000024.1:0-17005 GCA_964569565.1 uncultured bacterium
TCAGCTTCTTTTTTGAAGGGGCTGTAGAACTTGGCGGTCATTCGTTAAAAAAGGCGCGAAAAAAGAGGCACGAGGGTCGGGTTGCCCGGGCCCAGGCAGCCGGTGAACCGGAACCGGAAGAACCAGAGCCTTTCAGCTGGGTCACTTCAGTGATCATTTATGGTGGTCTTGGCCTGCTTTCAGGTGTGCTGAGTATCGAAATTTTTCCGCATCCGTTCGTCAAACAGCACAATGCCCGGCTGGTTATGCTTTTTCTGGCACCGGCGGTCGTAGGCATGATGATGAGTCTGATTGGTCGAATTCGCGATAAGAACGGCGAAGAGCCGATTCGTCTCGATAATTTCTGCTACGGCTTTCTTTTCGCGTTCATGCTGAATTTCATTCGTTACTATCTGGCCGCCTGAGGCAAAAAATATTTTTCTGTCTGTTTGTACGTACAGAGGGATTTTGCTGATTTCTGACGTTTGTCGTTGTCTGCCGAAGGCTGTTTTTGTCACAAAAATTGTACTAAACAAAGCATCAATTCTGCCCGAAAGGGGTTATGGATTTGTTTGCCTCCTTATTTTTCAGCCCGGGATAACTTCCCGGTCTTTTTTTTTGTCTGAAACTCAGTTCTGACGTCTTTGCAGACCTCTGCTGCTTGCAGTAAACAGCATGTCAGGTTAGAATGGCTTGACAATATGAAACAAATGCGCTTCAGACCTAATTCAGTGCTTAACTCAGGTTATTCTCTGACTGAGATCATGGTGGTCTTTGCTGTTTCAATGATGGTGCTGGTGTTTGCCGCGTATTTTTATTCCGGCGCCGCCCAATCAGAGAGGCTTATCGCGCGCACCCAGCATCTGCAGAACCTTTCCAGCCGTCTGATCGCCCTTCTTCGCAAAGATATCCGCTCAGCAACCGGCATGGCTTATACAAAAGACAGTATCGATCTGCAGGTGACGACTATTTCTTCTTCTGGAAATCTGGAGCCGGTAGAGGTAAGATACCAGCTGAACGACAGGGGAATCAGCCGTAGCGAAAACAAGATCAGGACTGATTTCAATTTCGCTGAGATTCTTGCGGTTGACGACCGTTGGTCGGGATCGATCATCTCGCCGACTGCGCAGGAAAACAGCTATTTTCTCGAACTGGTGTTCGTAGATCATTCTGGTGCCGACCTGTTGCGTTTGCGTGAACGCCTGGTAAGCCCGGTTTTGCCAGAAGACGTTGATTGAAAGCAGGTGCAGAAAGTGCCATCAGCAGACCGTAAAGTATACCTGAGTATGGCCGGGTTTACGCTGGTTGAGCTTCTGGTTGCGGTTTTTATTCTACAGCTGATTGTGGCGCCGTTGTATCTTTTTTTTACATCGACGAAGCGCACGATGTTCAAGGCGGCTGATACCCTGATTGCGGCCAATCTTGCCAGTTCAATGGTCGCCGGCCTGCGTGAGCAGCCGCGAGATGTCATCAGTTCGCTCCCCCTGTGTGAAGACACTGCCATGGTTGCTTCTCTAAGCCTTGCCAATCTTGGTGTTGCCCCGGCTCCGCCTGAGTTTTCGCGCAAGGTTACCATAATCCCGGTCTCTGAAGGCGGTGAAGCAGGGCTTTATCTTGTCGAAGTTCATATTTCGTGGTTTAACCGCAATACCACAACGCCGGCAAGCTATTTCGTCAGGAATCTGTTAAGGGGAAAAAAATGAGAGCGCGGTCGGGAATGATTTTGCCGGTAATTCTGCTGCTGATTTCGATTCTGCTGCTGCTCGCCGGAACCCGTCACTTTTTCTCTCAACATCAGCTCACTCAGGCAGCACATGGCGCCGACTATGAAAAAGCCTATCATCTCGCTGCCGGCGGTCTTGAAGCTGTCGATATTCTGCTTCTGCAGGCGGTTGCCTTTATAAATGACGGTCGCCCGGAGAGTTTTCCGCGCCTCGAAAAGGCTGCGCAGGAAATCAAGCCTCTTGTCGCGCATCTGACCGACTCAGACGGCTTCATCAGAGTTCAGAAGGGTCGCATACAGGTAGAGTCAACACTTTATAAACATCTGCAGGAAGGCTTCGAGAATCAGTCATCGCTCAAAGTTGAGCTGGAATTGCGTGAGGGGGGCGATCTTTTTATGCCGGCCGGCTCTTCCGGTCTGGCTGTCGATACCCGCGAGAAAAAAGTCATGGTTCTTCTTTATGCAGAAGCCAGCGTGAATGGAGCTTTCGCAAGGGTTTACCGCTGTCGCGAGGCAAAGCTGGTAAATCTGCTGCCTTCGGTTCTTGGTAAGTTCGTTCTTTTTTTGAGAGATCAGGATTCGCTAAGCGGGCGGCAAATGTCTGATTCGGCGCTGGCCAAAGATCAGGTCGATGATTCGCCATTGATCGTTTATGGCGGCCAGTCATGCCAGGCGGCTTCGCTCGACCCGGGTTCGTGCTCTGATTTTTTTGACCGTCAGGGCTGGTTTTTTCTCGGCTCCGAAGTTCCATGGAAACTTGGTTCCGGTTCGGGTGGCGGCGACGATGATTTTGCTTCTGCTCTGCTCGACCGCGATTTCAGAATGTATACCATTCCTGCTGCCGATTCTTTATCGGCAGCAGGCTTTATCAGCTATTACGCACAGCCTGAACATCTGTTCAAAGAACTCAGGGATTCTGCATACAAAGGCGTAATGAGCCGCAGTGGCGTTGAAGATCTTTATTCGTCACGCATCAGGCTCTTTGGCAGCGCCAGCAGACCAGTTCCTTCTGTGACGTTCGGTAAGGTTTTCAACCGGTGGGTTCTGCTGCAGGGCATTAAAAACGAGCGTACGGGTCTGTATGCGCCCTTCCCCATGCTTGATGAAAACTCATTCGCGAACGACGCCTGGCCGGGAATGACCGATGACGGGGCGGCACGGATAAGGGAAAACTTCTCTTCAGATTACCAGCGTTACCAGGCCCGGATGAGCAGTATTGTCGAAGAAAGCTTCAATGCCGTTAACCTCAGGGCTCTTAAATTCTACAACCCGAAGCTGTTGTGGCAGGTCACTCTGAACCCCGACTCTCTGCCTTCGGCAATTGGCCTGCAGAGGGCTTCGAGCCGCGCAACTGTCGATGGCCAGCCGGCTGACTTTTTCAAGATGAATTATGGCGGTGTATACACTATTACCGGCGATGATGGCCGAAGTCTGTTCTCGGGCAATCCTGGCGGAATCGAAGATCTCAGCTATCTGACCGCAAGGGTCGGGATCCGTTTTGCTTCTGCCGAAAGGTTTTATAAGCAAACTGTTCGTGATGGCAAAGATCATGTAATTCGTAATGTCTACCAGATCGCCGGAGAACTCGATGTCGATCGACCGCTGTACGCTGCAGAAGGCTGTGGCGGTATGATTTTTGTTGAGGGTGATATAGCGATTCAGGAATCGATAAGCGCTCCGGCGGGTGAGCCGGTCATTCTTGTCAGCCTTGGCGGCAATATCAGCGTAAAAACAACAAAACCGGTTAACGCGGCGCTGATCGCTCTCAAAGGTTCGGTCAACATTGAATCGGCAGCTGAGATAAACGGGCTGCTGGCGGCACGCAGGCTCACGCTGACCAGACTCCCCGGTCTGAAAAAACGCAGTCTTACCTATAACCGGAATTTTGATGTGACTGATGCAGCGGTTTACCAGCGGGCTTTTCGACTGTTCATGCCAGAAAAGGGGATCACCTTTGTTCGCTAAACGCGCTTTTTCAACAATTGAGCTGCTCTGTGTTATGGCCGTTCTGGTTGGCCTGATCGCATTGTGGTATTACACGCTCACTCAGGCTCGTATGCAAAGTGGTGAGATTGAAGATGAACAGAGCTTTCAGGTTATGAGCGCCAGTCTGACCGGCGAACTGCAAAGGGATATCAGATCTTCACTGGCGATAACTGCTGTAAATTCACGGACATGGGAGATCGAAACGGTTACGATAGAAGGCGATTCACTGCCCGTGAGCGAAAAAGTCGTCTATGAATTGAGTTCGGATCAGCTTAAAGTATTTGTCAGAAGAAACGGGAGGGAAAAGGTTTATGATTTTACACACGCATCAGGCGGCAAAAAAATCACCTTTAATATTGTGCGCTAGCTTCGGCCTGCTGGCGCTGATTTCGCTGGTTGGTGCCGGCCGTTTGTCGGCTGCCAAAATCGAGGTCGGAGTTGAGTCATCGGTAAGCACCATTAATGTGGAAAACCTCAACGAGCCTGGTACCGCTTCGTTAGCGCCAGAGGTCGCGCCGGTTTCGCCGCCTGCTGTTCCGGGAGCAACGCCCGGTCAGATAGATGACCCCAACGATGCGCTGGCGAGGCGGCATCCTCATATTTACACCACACCGGTTTCTACCGTTGCGGCAGGGCCTGACCTGCCGTCGGCAGTCGAAAAGGTTCTGCAGCCGGCCGGGAATGCTTCGATGCCGGCCCTGAACGGCAAGGGCACGCTTGAGCTGACTGCGCTAAGAGACGGCGAGGTGAATCTTGAGGTTTATCTGTTCACATATCGGGATGCAAAGATCGAGGTAAGCCTGTATGACGAAAATGGCGAAGAAATCAGTTTTGCCGGTCAGCCGTTACTGAAATGGGAACGCACCAATGACTATTCTTTTGCGCCGGTGTCTTTCAAGGGCGTTGCTGATAATTCAAGCATGTATGAGGAAAAACCGGGCAATTTTTCGCCGCGCCGCGATCTCTCATACGGTCTCCGTCTCAAAGCCGGCCAGAAACTCGTGCTGAAAACCAGCGGGAATGCTGAATCTGAGAGCTATATCAGAGTTGGCGGCGCAGCTTTTTAGTCTGACCTGCAGGCTCGTCAGCTTGAGAGGCCGCTGTATTTAGCTCCTGTCGAGTCGGGCGGGCCGGGCTTCTGCGGCGTGTCGGTTACCGTGTTCTCGGCCCAGATATCTTCTGGAGGTGGCAGGGTCGTGCCGAAGGTGTAATGCTTGCGGAAGTAGCTCAGCAACTGCCCGACATCCATTTTGAAGGGGTCATTCTGATCGCTGTCGTTGGTGTATCCATACGGCACATCAACCGGCACAATCTGAACGTTGTCTTTGGGTATCTTTTTATACCAGCCCTGCTTTTCTTCCCACCAGAAATAATCAGCCGGGTTGGCGGTTCCATCAGCAACCATCTGCTTGAAGGGCGCGTCTTCCCAGGGAGTGCCCTGGTCCAGTTTTACTTTTATCTTTTTTGCCCCGTCGCGCAGCTGTGACATGCTTTTTATATAATCTTTGACGTTGTCAGACTGTGAGCCGAGGTTCTCTTTGTGCCCCATTTCTTCCCAGTAGCCTTTGCCGGTCCTGCTGTTGGTTGTCGAGGCAATGTTATAAAGATTGGGGTTTTCCTGAGGTTTGGTGCTGATCTTCGAGAGATAATCGACTCCATGCATTGCTGAAGCCAGTTTAAGCAACGACAGCATTTCATCACTGACCTTGCTCGGCTGTACGCCAAGCTTGTAATTCGACATGTTCGAATATTCTTTTTTGGTCGAAGAGGCCAGTCGTGCCGGCGGAGTGAAGTTTGCCCACAAATTGCTGATGTAAGCTTTGCCGGCATTGGCGTAAATTTTGTCGTAATCGCTTTCTACATCTACGTCAGGTTCCTGGTTCTGATTGCTTTTTGCGTTAAGCGCTGCAAACATTTTTTCAATGTTATCGACTCCCCATTGTGGGGATCCGGCCGCATTGAACAGGCCGACCGCCTGCTGTTGCGTCAGGCTCTTTTCACTTTTTACACTCTTAAAACTTTCAGTTGTGCCATCACTTATGGTTTTCATGGGCATCCGGTTGATAACAGTCTCAAGAGTGGTTTTGGAAACATAGTTGTAAACCTTGAATCGATCATCCCGGTTCTCGAGGTTGAGATCCTTGAATTCAGACAGGGGAATCTTGGTAATCTGCACCATCTTGCGCAGAGTTTTGGGAGAATACAGATCGCCGGCCTCTTTTTCAAGCCAGGCAACAGGCTTGCCGACGATGGCGTCGCCGCCACTTGAAACTTCAACCGAGGCGATCTTTCCAGAATAAGGAGACACGACCTGTTCTTCGCGGGTCGACTTTTCGCCAGTAGACATGTAATAGCCAAGAACCATGATTACCTGGCCCATTTTGACCTTCTGCCCGGCACTTACTGACACGCTTATTACAAATTTTTTGCTTTTTTCGGTTTTGCCTTCTTCGCCGGCGTTGTCCCAGACCGCGTCTGGATAGATGGGAATCTTCTCATCGGCATCTATCATCAACTCGTCGTCGATCAGGTGCCCGGTTGTCAGGTTGTCGGCGAGATAGGGTTCAGGAACCATAATGAACTTGCCAAAGTAAAGGGCCTTTTCTTCGCCGCAGGTGCCGAGTGCCAGGATTCTTATGTGGTCGAGCAGGGCGCGATACTGGCGCTTCGTCGGAGAAATCTTGACCCAGATCGAACCGTCGGTATCCTGGCTGCCTGATTTCTGAGCCTTGGGGTGGGGTATTTCATCGACAAACAACTGCGCTTCAATCGTTTTGTCGTCTTTGAAATAATCGGCGAGTTTTTCGCTGTGCGAACTCTTGAATTTCTCTGCGACATTGGGGTTGTTTTCCGGCTGATACCAGCGTTTTTCCATGAGGCGGGCACTGGCCACGTTCAGGCCAGAATAGGCCGCGAAGTCGGCTTTCTTGCGGTCCAGCATGCTTTTAACAATACGCATTTCGCTCGATGAATAGTATACGTAACTGATCACGGCAAGCAGAAGAATCGTGCCGGCGGCCAGGCCGATCACCATCGAAAAGCCTCTTTTGCCGATATTTGCACGCGTCGCAGTGAAATCGTTTTTCATAGCTTACCTCTTAATCGCGCGGAATTGACTAACGAAAAAACTTTGCCTGATGGCTGTCCACCCGGTTTGAATTCTTCGATTTTCAGCTCGTATTCAATATAATCAGGCGTAGGTCGACTGACGTTCAGTTCTATCGCTCCGCTGACCAGTTTTTCGAGTCTCGGATCGCCCTTCCTGCCTGCTTTCAGATACTCGGTCCAGTTGAGTTTTACCAGATCGCCGAAAGGGTCGGATGGCTTCTCTTTTTGTATGAATACTCCGATCAGCTCATATCTGTTATCGAAATATAGTATCTGGTGCACTGTTTCAAGCGGGTTGTCGCCGGTTGGAAAAAGGAATTCCTGGCTGAGAGCCAGTTCTTCTGCCAGCCTGAAACTGCTCAGGCGGAGATCATGCAGTACATCGAGCCTTTTCGTCGCTGACTGAAAATGCCCGAGATACTTGAACATCGACGCAACCCCGGCCATCAGCAGCGAGAAGATACAAAGATAAACCATCATTTCGACTACTGTGAAGGCCCGGCGGGCATTCCTGGTTGTGTTTGAAGCGGTCATGGTCACCTGGTATACACGTATGATTCAAGCGCAAAACTGTGCTGCTTTTGGCCGATATGCCATTTGAACTCGAGCTTTATATTTTTAACCACCCCGGATTGTGGCCCCGGGCCTGGTCTGACTGTAAGCAGAGCCTTGAAATTCGAAGTGAGCGAGGTGGTGTCTTTGCCGACGCCCCCGGCAAATATTTTGAGGTAGTCCTGGATATTGGGATTTTCAAGAATCGAGTCAGTAACATCTTTGTCTACCATATTCTCGATTGCCATACCGTCGGCAAGGTCGTTGTGCAGAGAACTCAAAAAGCGCTCGCAGATATTCATCGCTACAGTGTAGTCCCTGATCATAGCCTGTTGTGGCAGACCGGTCTCAGAAAATACCTTCAGGGCGCCACCGCCGACTGCTGCCAGTATGGCGATGCCGAGAATCACTTCGACAAACGAAAAGCCTCGGTTGCGCGCGGTATTAGCCAATTTTTATACCCAATTCCTGTCTTGCCTGATCAAGACTGTCGTATTCGGTCATGTAATTGAGCAGGCCGATAGCAGACAGGCCCCAGTGGCATTTTTCCGGAACAGCGCAGACGTAGAAACCTGAATTGCTCTCGCCGATTCCCTCTGATACCATTTCCAGAATTTCTCCGAGAGCGACCGAGTTAATCATGGTTACTTTCGAAAAATCGAAAAGAAACTGTCGAATCCCCTTTTGCCACTGCGCTCTGAATTCTTTTATGAATAGCTCGGAAACAGTTTTTTCAACATAGCCCGCCAGTGAAAAAATCAATATGTTGTTTGCCGTTTTAAAACTGACACTTCCTGACATGCCTGAACCTTTCTCTGAGATCAGATTTCTTATCTTTCTGTGCGCTTTGCTCCATTGGCGACATCCCATTGTATTTTGCCACCGCTGGTCAGGCCCAGTTCGATTTTTACCGGTCCGCCGTATTGAGCACCTTTTTTCTTGAGGAAAATATGCATGCGGTTGCCGTTTGCGTAGTCAGGCCGCCAGTCAAGCACTTCACCGGCCTGTCCATTAATCCAGATTTTTTTGTTGAACTGTTCGTGTCTATATTTTGGCGGAAGTAATATAACAGCGACCCCGCCGCGTGAATCCGAAATGGGTTTCCACAAAAAGCCACCACCTGAACCCTTAACAGTCTCGCCGGGTGCGCCAATCTCACCGGGAACAGGATCTTTCTGTTCTATGCCGGGGCCGGTGATAGCAAGATGCGCGTCGGCAGGGCCAAAATCACCTGATAAACTGAGCGTCACCTTGTCGCCTTTTTTAAGCTTCAGCTTTGTTTTCTGGGGGGTTGGCGTGAAGTCGCCACCACCGACACCCTGATTTGACCCTTCAACTTCTTCGCCGTTTACAATAAGCTTTGCCGGATCCTTGTCGTTGCTGCGGGCCCAGCTGATGACTTTTTTGTCGTTTACGGTTACCGAGAGTTCTGCGCTGCCATAGGTTTGCAGGCAAGAGCTTATGGTGACCTCGCAGTCTGCGGTCGCAGTGTAATTTTCTGTTCCCTGTTTGTCGGGGGTAAGACTTATAGTTCCCTCTTTGGTATCTGAACCATCGAGAACTTCATCGACAGATGCCAGCTGTTCTTTGTCAGCTTCTTCTGCAGCAATAGTTGCAGTAGTCAGACAGAATGAGGCAAACATTACGAATAATAAAGTGAAAACCAATGATCTGCTGGATTTTGTCATAAATGCTCCCTTTCTTTTTCGATAAAAATTCAATCATATCCGTTCGCATCAGGATGAAGGACGGGTTCCTGTATTGTTCCACCGTTTGAATCGGTGTTGCCGGCCTCCGGCTTTTCAGGCTCTGCTTCCGGCCGGTCTTCGCCGCCGTCAGTTCTGAGTGCTTCGGCTATTATACCATTATTACCCGAAATTATCTGTATGCCGTTGCCGGCCTCCAGAATTCCACCTTTACTCTGGCCAGGCAGAGACCAGCTGATTCTACCCTTCACGACTTCGATCTTTTCGCAGTTCTCTGTAATATCGAATTTAACCGTTGTTCCAATGATGTGCAGGAGCGAGTTGGGAGTCGAAACCCGGTAACCGACAGCAGAAGGCTTGAAGTCTATGCTGGCTTTGCCACTGCTGATTCTGATGGCTCTGTCTTCGGCGGTAAAAGTAAGCGTACCGCTGATGCCCATCATTTCCTGGTTCTGCCAGTTCAGGCAGATTTCACCCTGCTGCAGGCTGACTGGTTCACCGGGCTGTAATGATTGTGGTGTCGAACTTACCGTGATTTCATTTTGTGCGACAATCATGATTCCGTTGCCGGAGACTGTCAATGCAGCGGCTGGTTCAGTTTTGTGCAGCAGCAGAATCAGTCCGGCGACCAGCAATACGGCTGCAACCGCCAGCAGAGGCCGGAAACTACTGAATATTGTGCTCAAGAAGCTCAATGCGGGCTGGCTTTGAGAGTGTTTGTCTTCTGCGATTCTACTCTGAATTTTTGCAAACACCCGACTTTTACTGCTTTCGGGTAAAGAGACCAGGTCTGATAACTGATCAGTCAACCTGTCGTGTTTGAGCTTTAATTCGCGGCATTCGCGGCATACTTTTTGATGGTCAGCAACGAAGGCTTCGTCTGACGGTGCTGTCGCCGCATCTGTCAGAAGATCAACAAATCGATCACAATCCCTGTTCATTTGTTGTTCCTTTCAAAGACTTGATTACCTTTACCACCATGTTCCGGAGCGATCCCTCAGCCAGACCTGTAATCTCAGAGATCTCCTGATAGCTCATGCCTTCAACTTTTTTGAGAATTATGACTTCTTTTTCCGTTGGGTTCAAAGTATCCAGCAGTTCGGGGATCTCATTCTGAGCGTTTTCACGTTGCACTATTATCATCTCTTCAACCGGCTTTCCGACTATGGCCGGTGACCTTTTCTGTTGTCGCAGCATGTCAATACAGAGGTTGTGGGCGATTTTTCCCAGCCATGGAGCAAGCTTGTTGCCTTCAAATCCGGGCAGTGCATGCCATGCTTTGAGAAACACCTCCTGTAGAACGTCTTCAGCTTTCTGTCTGTCATTCAATGATGACACGGCTATCGAAAAGATCAGGCCGGAGTGATCGTTGTAGAATTTAGCAAATACCTTTTCATCCTGTTGCCTGAGAGCTGCGATTATCTCAGGTGTGATTTCAGGCCTTTGTTTTTTCATCTGGCAGAACTCTCTTCTGATTTTTATAACGTCATCGGCGTTGCTTTTGTCATATCACTATATCATTTTTGTTTTCAAGCAGTTTACCCTGCTGTTCTGTAATATTATTGTACCTTGATGTACGCCATGCCAGAAGATATACTACAGGTTGAATAGCGAAGGAGAATCAATTGGCAGGTAAGATAGCTTACAAGTTTACAGGCAGATTCCTTGTTGCAACGGTGACCGGGTATGCTGACCTCGAACTGATGCAGGCTTTGGTTGGGGTTTTCCAGACCAGGCTCGACGAAGGTTGTGGTGAGTTTGTTTTCGATTTTTCTGGCATGACTCAGATCAATTCATCAGCACTGGGCGAGCTTCTCGAGATAATTTCGCAAGGCATGGGCCGGGAAAACGTTCGCTTTTCGTTCTGCGCAGTGCCGCCTTCCTGCCGACTCGGGATTGACAGTCTCGGTATTTTTACTTACGTCGATGAGTATGCTAGTGTGCAGGAGGCCTTGCAGCACATTGAAAGCGCCTGACTCCAGCAACTGTCGAACATCAGCTCCATTCCGTAAAGGAATCAGCGCGGGCCGTTCAGGTTACATTCTATATCTGATCCTGAGTCTTCTGCTGGTATGGGCTATCATGACCTTTGGGCTTACCGGTTATAAAAGCGGTGCTGTCAACCTGCTCAGCCATACTGCCATGCAAAGCAGGCTAACCGTCGCGGCAGAGGCCGGCCTGAATGAAATATGGGCGCTTGCCCGAACTCAGGCCAATGATAAGTCAGGCAGAAGCGACCCGACACACTTTTACCACCTGTTCAACAGCGTCTTCGACAAAAACGCCAGCGCAGTTCCACCGGCGCAGACCTATGTGTGTGAAAGGGGGTTTGCCGCCAGCAGTCTGCCGTTTTCCAACATTCTTGCCGGCGAGATTTCAGGCAATGACATGGAAGTCAAAGGCCATTGCCGGATTTGTTTTACCAGACTCATCAGAAAAGCTCCAGAATCCTTTGTTGGTCATATCGAAGTCATTGTTCAGGCTGTTATGAAGTCTGACAGTCGCCAGTTTATCGAAATCAAGGAGCGTCGTGATTTCAAGACGATAGATACCCGGGATGTGCTTGATAAATACGCGCTTTATGTCAAAGATTATGGTTACGACTATAATCGGAACTCACAGAAACTGGTGATAGAGGGTGTCGGCCCCGGGGTGACTTCCAGCGTTTATCTGGGTTCACGCTATCCGCCAGCTTATCCCGCCTTCAAAGACGTAAAGGGGCCGGCGCCGATTTATTTTGACCTTGATTTTCAAAGAAGCAAGCACCTGGTCGGAGCTCTTCTCAATAATTCATTTTTGCCTGTTCCGAAAGGTGGCACAGAACTTTTGTCGCTGAATGCCGGCTTGAAATCAGCCAGTTCCGGCAATCTTTTCTGGGCTGTTCCAATGCCTCTGAAATTCAAACATATCTACGATCGTGGCAGTTTCAACGACAGCGATTTCTACTCGGTTAAAGCTCTGCAACAGGGCTATTACCATATCTTCGTCGAGCCCGCCAGAAAATCCGGCACCAGTGAGCATTCGATACCGGCCCTGATATTGGACGACTGGAACCGTTGCGGCGGCAATTACAGCGCTTCGCAGGTTTTCAGGATGGTGGTCGCAACCAGCATCGAAGCCTGGCATTATCTTTACGGCTATACTGATGCCAGGCATCTCTGGCAGGGCTCTGAATGGACAGATTTTGCGAGCACCTACGCATTGAGCGGACTGAATGATTATGTCAGCTCCATGAAAACTTTCCATCCTGACAAGACAATATCCGGCAGCATGCCTCTCATATTCGGCCCGTCAGACAATATTCCGGTAAATCTCGAGGGAAATGTCTTTTTAAGATTTTTTAAAATTGCTTTTTTTGATGAGTTCGATACAAGTATAAATCTTGGTGGCCAGTCTACTCTGATCAGCATGCCGGCGATTCCGCTGCATTTCCAGGATGCGGCCGCCGGCAGAAATTTTTTGAATCGTGAAGTTCTTATACATGGGCTTGAAAAACATCTGATGAGCCGGGAAGTTGACGAAATCCCGGTAAATTCATTGTTCTCAGACGGCCTCAAGGTTTTTCCGGCTGGTATTCAATCTCCGGAAAACCTTTACCCGACCATCTCCGCCGATTCCATTTCATATCGATACAAGGATCCCGCAGACTTTCTGGCTGAGAATACCATTCAGATGGCTGATGGCAGTAAGAGACTGCGAGTCGATGGCATCATGTTCATCGAGAGGGGAGACCTTGATATTAGTGGCTATAATTCATTCTCCGGCCATGGAATGATCTGGATCGGTTTTCGTGGCAGCGTTCATATCGGAGATCTGGCCAAATCAAAGCCTTCAGATATTCTCAAAATTTTTGTCCAGGATGGTCACTTTTTTATCAAAAGCCGAAATCCAGAGGTAAAGATTTCAGCCTCTCTTCAGGCATTGACTTTCTTCGCAGATTCCAATCGAAGCAGGTCTGCTCTCAGCAATCGTGGCAAACTGCTGCCAAACAAGCACTCCGTCGAGATCACGGGTAATCTGGCTGTCGATTATTTTTTTCTGAACGACAAGAATTACGGGCTTCCCGATGGAAAAAACCTCTTAATCAAACATGACCCGTTTTTATACACGCCGGTTTACCCGAAATGGACTACTATTGGCCCGGTCAGAACTGTTTACAGTGTTAATGCCAGTTATGAAGACCGATTTTTCAAATGAGCACTGATACCGCAAATATATCTCTGTCAGAACTGCAGATCAGCAGTTTGCTCGAAGATCTGAAGTCACGCAATGTGCAGATCCGGCAATCTGCCATATTGCAGCTGCAGAATTTTATCGGCAACGAAAGGGTTTCCACTGCTTTAAAGGTTCACCGTCAGCTTGAGAACAATCCGGAATGTCTTGCCGAACTCGATCAGATCATCAAATTATCAGCAGTCTCGTCCGGGTCTTTACAGGCGCTTGAGAAGCAGGCGGCCAACGCGGCCGAAGTTATCAGGCTCTGGTTTTCGGTGGCCCCTTCCGACCTCTATGCGCTGGTACGTGGCGCCAGAAAGCTTTCAGCGGAAGAACAGGCCAGGATATTCTGCGGGGTGTTCGACAGATCGCCTGAGCCATCGCAGATGCTTCCAGCACTCGACCTCGGTCACAGAGGTCTGCTCGATGACGCTGTCATCGATCGTCTCGAAAAGCTGGTGAAGTCTGAAAGCGTTATGTTGAAAATGCGGACGGTTTCTCTGCTAACGAAACTCAGACCGGCAAAGCTGATCACATATCTGCCCGCATTGCTCGTCGATAAAAGCTTTCAGCTGCGTCTGCTGGCAATCAGGGCCTTACATTTATTATCAAAGACAGAGGCGACAAGGTTGCTGAACGAGCTGATGTCTTCGAGCGATCAGGGCAAACAGAGTTCTGCTTTTGCATTCCTTTTCGTGCTGCCGTTTGAAGATACCAGTGACATTCTTGTGCGTCTCATCGAAAGCGGGGAGCTGGCTTTCAATATCGACCAGGCAATCAGATATCTGATTTTCAACAATCCTGATATCAAGTTTTTCAAGCGGCTGACTATATCTTATCTTCTGCATGGCAGCCGAATAACAGCTCTGAAGAGCTACTGGCAGCTGGCTGCCCACAGTCTGGTCGTCTCAGGCCTGGTTAAGAAGCAGGAGGAAGAGCTGGTAAAGGACAATCTTGCAGCTGCCCGTGAATTCATCCGGCGCCACACATCCCAATGTGATGAAGCTGAAACAGCTGCTGAACACCGCGTCGCCAGTGATCTTAAAAATCAGGAACTGGCACGTCTCACCGGACTGGCTGAACTGAATGCCGGAGAGGTCGAGAAATTGCAGTATCTCATCAGGGATCTCGTTGCAGAGGCTGAAATAGCCGCGGCGATCCGGTTGGTCGGCAGACACAGGCTGGGTTCGGCCCCTTTCTGCGACTGGCTTGAGAACCTGATCGAGCACAAATCGCCCGAGATTGTCATAATGGCTGTCGAAACGCTTAAGCAAACAGGAAAGTCGCGGTTACTGGCACATCTGCCCGTACTGGTTTTTCATGCTGACCTGAATGTCGCTGATCGTAGCCGCAAGATTTTTGCTGAAGCTTTTCCAGATAAATTTATCGAAAAACTCAAGCTGTGGATTCGCGACAGCAACAGCAGTGCTCGTGAGATTGCCGGTAAAGGTTTGCTCGAGATCGACTTTCAGCAGGCCCTCGAACTGCTCATACCTTTTTTCAGAAGTTGTAAAAAACCGGATCTCATAAAATTTTATGGCCCGGTGTTGCTTCTCAATCCTGATCGATTAAGCATTTATAAACTCAACAACCTTGCTGCCGGTTCATCAGGTGAAAAACGCAAAGTATTGCACCAGATGGCCGCGGCAATAAGCGCTGAGCTGTCTGATCTGGTCAGAGAAACTGAGCCGTCGACTTTCACTTCGATTATCAGCGAAGAGAGTCTGCGCGAGCAGTGGCTGGTAATTCTCGAAAAGATCCAGAAGATAACTTATGAAAACCAGGCTTTTGATTTTACTGAACTGATAAGAACCAGAAGCGCCAACATAATTCTTGTCGGTATTCTGGTTCTGGCTGCGATAACCTTTATCGCCCGCTTTGAGCTCAAAGAGAATGAAAGGGTCATGCCTGCCGCTATCGATCATAAAGAAGTATATTCATACGATCTTGGCGCTGGAGCTGATGAAACAGTCGATGACAGAACAGTCCGCCCGTGGGACTATCAGCTGCCTGAACTTGAAATGCCCCCTGATAGCCTGAGCCGGATAATGAGCATGGAAGAGGTCGCCGCTGTACATCAGGAATTGTTGCTTGAGGCCGGTTCGTCAGTTTTACAACTTCCGCCGGATGAGGTAATAATAAGACTGGAGATCGAGCAGAGCCAATGAAAAGAGGTTGCAGAAAGTCTGCGATGTTGGTAATCAGCCGCCGTAAAGGGTTTTCGTTGCCAGAAATAGTCGTGGCGGTTGCGGCATTTGCAATTCTGGCTTTTCCGCTTTATCGCTCGATGCAGATGGTTCAGACCGATACCCGTAAAAATATCGACTATTTAAGAGCGATGGAACTGGCCAGCGAAGCTGTCGAGTATGTCAGACTGCTGCCGGTCGACAAAGATTTAGAGCGCAAGGCAGAAGGATTTTCAGGCAGCATTCTGGTCGAAAACGCCGATTCATCGTTTACTGCTGCCAGATTGATGACTGGCGACAACCCAAGATATCCCGGCCTGGCTTCTTCCCCCCAATATTCGGAGCAGTATGATTCAGCCTGTTTTTATCGTATTGTTGAGGTTTCTCCTCTCACCGGTGCCCGTCATGCAAAACTGCTGAGAAAGGTGATCGTGACTGTCTACTGGAACAACGATGGTCCGGTAAAAAACCTGCACGATGTCAATAACAGAACTCGTAAGGTTGTTCTGGCCACCCTGCTGTCAGACTGGAGGGGGCAGCCTTGAAACACAGACTCTTAAACGGAAAGATGGGCCTGACTCTTATCGAAATCGTTGTCGGCACGCTCATAATCAGTGTGATCTTTTATGCTGTCAGCTCTTTTGCCAGTCACATGGCTTTTAAATATAAACATGGTTTCGTAGACCTTGAAAATTTCCGGGTTGCGCACCAGGCTGTCAACATGCTGCGCCGCGACTACAACATGGCCTGCCCATTTATGACTGCCGGCGACGGTATCGAGGAAATGAAGAAATTTTTGCTCACACCTCTTGCCATATCAGGTGATAGCGCTAAATTTGTCGGTGCCAACCGCCGTATAAGAATAACTCCGCAGCAGATAATATTTTACAAGTTTGCTGAGGCTGCTTTCAGCACCAGCTCAGAAGCAATGGTAGAAGAAGTCGAGTATAGATTCGACGCTGATTCTAAAAATCTGATTCGTTCCTGTGGTGGGCAGGTTCAGAAATTCAATGGCTTCAAGGAGGTCGAGTTCAAATCGTTCGTACATGAAGGAAACCCGCACATTCCTGTGCTCTGGGCGAAAATTGTGCTTTCACACGAGCATTACAAGGATAGCGACAAGCCGCTCGATCTCACAGTGAGTGTCAGCAGTAATTTTGTCGCGGATTCAATCAATTACAACGCCTGGCAGTATCGTTCTTTTCACCAGATAAAATAAAACTCAATGTCGATATGACAAGATACTGAAATTTCGCGTTATAGATTATGAAGATTAGAAAAGGGGGAATCGCAATGGCCATAAAGCTCAAAGCGAACTCAATTATTTCGTGGGTTCTGGTTATTTCACTGGTATTACAGCCTCTGGTTTTTGAAGCTTCATTGCAGGCCGCAGAGGGAGACGAACAGGTAAAAGTCACCAGCGAATCAGACAAACAGGTGCAGGATGCGAAGACCCAGGTCAATGCTATCGATACCTCTGAATGGAAAATAGATCTCAATGCTCTTGAAAAATTTGGTATTGCGTTTGCCAGTCTTTTCAAGAAAAAGAT
>CAZMWO010000025.1:0-16834 GCA_964569565.1 uncultured bacterium
TATGCTCATAAAATCTCTTCAGGAAAGGTTTTGGTCTTAACCGAATTTATATGATCTAATATGAGCCAATGCTTTGGAATTTCTATGACAATTCCATTAGCCAAGGTCAGCTTCTGAAAGTGGTCGGTTCCATAACAGATATTAGTCAACAAAAAAAGGAAAGCCATTGCCAGCAAAGTGCATGTTTTTAATCTTCTCATTCAATTAAATCCTCAATCGTTAGAGACCAAGCCATTTACTGAAAGACCACTTGAACGCCTGCTCTGTTGCAGCGGTGTATGTTTTTTCAACAGCAGATTCCGGCAAAATTGCAGTATCCCCACCCCCGCCGTATCTGATATCAGAATCTGGCTTTTGGCCTGCCTCTGAAACGTAAATTTTAGAGTCAACCGAATAAGTTCTTGAGGGGTGCCTGAATCTGTATTGAATAAGAGTGTGCTTGTAAGTAGGAGCTGTTTCTTCCATCGCTTCTTCTAATGTTTCAAAACCACCAACTCTGGGATTGAATCGGTCAGCTTCAACAGATTCCATAATCTGCCGGAACTTCGCCTTTATTGCGTCCTGCTGATCGACCGTGTATTTTCGGCGAAACTCAAGACTGTTAACCCTGTTTTTGATGTAGTCGTAGGCTGCTTGGAGCTGTTCATTTGTCTGATTGTAATTTGTTTTAATGATGCGTTTGGGACATTTTTTCACCCATGCGCTGATTATATGGACATCCTTTAATCTGGGGTGTTTAACGCATGTCACAGACCCTTTATCCATGGAATACACATGACTTGAATCTTCATGAATCTGAACAAACCTCTCTGTAGCTGCACCATGGCAATTCACGCTCACGAAAAGCAGCGCCATAATTAGTGCAAAATAATGCTTCATATTGCATACCTCTATCAAAAATTGCTGGCGTGATAAATTTTATCGGGTTTCTTCCGCTGCCGCATGGAATAGCTTGCAATGCAAAAAAGTGAAGCAGAGAAAGAGGACAAGTTTGCCAACACTAGGGGATATTGCGAACTGCGTATCTTGCGACAAAGCCTTATTTAGAATCTCAACTGCTACTGTTGCGAATGACCAATATATTGGGCACAACAATAAAGGGACTCCCAATAGCTTTTCTTTCCAGAAAGGGGTTTTCTCGTGGTCATTTTCTGTATTGTTCATAGATACCTCCCGACAAAATTTTAACCTTTATCGGCAGGATTTGCTGGTTGGTTAACTCTCTTCTTATTCCTCGTTCTCGATCATGCTCTATTGCTATTTGCCGGGCAGAAGAGTGATAACAAGTGCTCGTCGATCTGCGCCGGGTTCATTTTTCGCTGTCAGGCTTAAAGCGTATCTTTCTTCTGCCTGGTATTTGGTGCTTTCAAAAGCGGCAAGATGATTTCATTGAATATCTTGAACTGATTACTATGCCCGACAAGGTGTAGCCGCACCAATTTGATACTGACTGCTATTGCCTGCCTGCTTTTCAATACATAGGCGAGCATCAGCACGCCGCTTTCAGTGAAAACTCTCGGCTTGCCAGTCAGGGGGATTGTGATTTGTGGCCTTAAATCTTTGGCTTCTTCTTGCGAAATGCAAAACATGAAGTCATCTGGAAAGCGGCTTTTGTTTCTGCTTACCGCCTGGTTCAAGGTTCTGGCATTTACTCCGTAGAGATCGGCCAAATCGGAAACAAACATAACTTTTTGGCCGCGCACTCGGAATATCTTATTATTTTCTATCTGCAAAATATTTGTCATTTGCTGTCATTCCCAGAGTCAGGTCTGAGATTGCCCTGCTTCTTCAAGTCTTTAATATCTTGTTCCAACTCTTTCAGGCTTGCTTTATATTCGAGCTTCTTTTGCTGCTCTCGATACTTTTCATACTCAAGACCAGACTTTTCGACGGCCTCATTATGGCTGATCTTCCCGGCATGAGTAAGAAGCTCCCTGCCGTTCATTTGAATAACAACATCAAGATTAAAGTGTTCGATCTGACGCTTAACCTCTCTATTGCCCTCATTTTGAACTATTTCCATTTTGGAAACAGTTGAATCTTTTTCAAGTTCCCCAGTCTCAAAAATATTGTCGATGTGCTTTGAAATGGCAGGCACATTGACACCAAATATACCAGCCATAGCCTTTTGACTAAGCCAGAGGGTTTCATCTTCAAGACGAACATCAATTTTTACAGCGCCATCAGGAGCAGAATAAATCAGTATTTCAGATTTTCTCTCATTTCCTGCCAAGGTCATGCGGCAACCTTCCCGGCAGGTGTCGATGTGGCGCTCTCTTTCAGTTTATCGAGGTAGTCAGCCCATGCCTGCATCATCTGGTGACGTTCTTTTATAAAGGTTGTTCGGTTATAGGCTCTGCCGTGAACGTCTTTTACACCATGGGCCAGTTGCATCTCAATTATCGGCAGGGGAAATTTTAATTCTTCGTCAAGAAGCGTCCTTGCAATGGCTCGCCAGCCGTGGGCGCAAAGTTCTTCTTTTGCTATTCCCATGCGCCGGTATGCTGCAAGTATGGCGTTATTGCTCATTTCTCTGGTCGAACTGGTCGGGCTAGGGAAAACAAACTCGCCCCTCCCTGTGGCCGGGTGCAGCTCTTGCAATATCTGGATAGCCTGACGGCAGAGCGGAACAATATGAGGTGTTTTTGTTTTGCTTGCGGTAAATCTCCACTCTGCCCGGTCAAAGTCTATATCAGACCAGAGAGCCTTTCTCAGTTCGCCCGGTCGAACGAACACCAGAGGCACAAGCAGGAGAGCTGATCTGACAACAAAGCTGCCGGTATACCCGTCGATCATCTTCAAGAGTCTGCCAACTTCTGCCGGGTCAGTAGTGGCGGCCATGTGCTTTTCTTTTGGCAAGGGCTTCAACTGCTTTTTTGCCGCCGCTGTCGGGTCAAAGTCTGCCCTGCCGCCTGCAATGGCATAAAGAAAGATGTTGCTGCAATAGCCGATAACCCGGTGAACCGTTTCGGTCAGGCCGCTGGCTTCCATGCGCCGGGCAATATCGACAATCTGAGGCGATTTTATTTCTGATATTGGCAGGCCGCCGATGAACGGGAATACATACTTTTCAAGGCCGTATGTAGTGCGGTATTTTGACTTCTCGGTAAACTCCTGCATCTTTACCGCCTGCCATTCACGCGCTACGACTTCAAAGCTGCTGGCGCTGGCTTCGGTGATTGCCGCTTTCTGTGCTTTGCGGTTCTCGGCAGGATTCACGCCGCTTTTTATCAGGTTTACCAGTTCGAGGGTTTTAACTCTTGCTTCCGCCAGACTGACGGTAGGATAAGTGCCAAGAGAAAGCAATATACCTTTACCCTGAAAGCGACTCTTAAACCGCCAGTATTTCGCGTCCTTGTCAGTAATGAAAAGGTATAACCCCAAGCCGTCATGTATGCGGGTTTCTTTTTTACCGGGTTCGTGCTTGAGACTCTTTACCCTTGCGGCGGTTAATGGCATGGTATAACACCTCTCTTGCATAATCTGGTTATACCATTAAGTTATACTATTTTGTGGTATAAATCAACGAGATTCAATGAAGTTCGATAGTATTCAGGCAAACAAAAAACCCCGCTGTTAACGGGGCTTTGTGGAGTTTATTTTATCCTGTTGAACTCCTGTTCAGTGCCGGAAGTCGGGGTCGAACCGACACGCCTTTAAGGGGCGCGGGATTTTGAGTCCCGTGCGTCTGCCAATTCCGCCATTCCGGCTGATGGGGCCAGTATAGCATATCGGCAGAACAATTCGCAAGAAAATTGCTTGGTTCAGTCTTTTGCCAGCAGTCTGATTTTGGCGTGGCAGTCGGGGCAGATGGCCCAGCGTTCACCGAATTCGTCGATGACGATGTTAACCGGTTCAAAAACGGCACCACAGGAACACTCGATCTGGAACGAAAAGCCATTATCGATTTGCATGGTGTTGCCTCCCGGGTTATGTTATTTTTCTCCCCTTGCTGTAAAGGTATTCTGTACTGAAAAAAAGTAAAGTTCCTCTTTCTTGGAAATATCAGGCAAGATGCGGTAAACTCTTGCCAGATTGTAAATTATGCGGAGCAACAAGATGAAAAAGCATACCGGCATACTGCTGATTACTGTTCTAATGCTTATTACATGCGGTAGTGCGCAGGCACAGCATGACAAATATTTTTTCAGAACTCTCGAAGGACGGGCTGTGCTTTCGCGCACCGGTGGCTCGAACTGGCTGGCGCTGTCGCAGGTGCAACCAGTCGAAATCAGGCCCGGCGACATGGTCAATGTCGAAGGAAACGGGCGTGGCGAGCTGCTTTTTCCGGATGGCACAGTCGCCCGTCTCAAGAACAACGCTATGGTGACGCTGTTGCGTTATGGCCTGAACATGCGGCATGGATACATCTGGCTGACTGTCAGGCGCAGCAGTGACATTTTCAAGGTCGTTACGCCGCTCGGCTCCTGCAGCGTGCTTGGCACTTCTTTCGACGTCGATGTTGACCGTTTCGGCAAGACGCACGTTCGCGTTTTCTCAGGTATCGTTGCAGTGCGCGCTGAAGCCGACACGCGCAATCGCCAGCTCGTGCTGCAACCAGGCATGCGCACAACTGTCACCGACAAAACAAGAGTGGCCGATCATCCTGACAAATTCTCACATTCAACAATAGAGCCTGCATTGATAAGTGAATGGAGTTCACGCGCCTTTGCGCCACAAACCTCGGCCGGTATGCCTACAGCAACCATGATTCCAGCAGTGCTTGAGACGCAATCTCAACCACAGGCTCCGGCCATACAGATTGAGCCGCCGCCCCCGGGCCCCGGTCATGCTCCAACTTCCGGTTTGCCTCCAATCAGGCCTGAAATAGAGGGCGCCCAGACCGACCTGCCACCGGTATACGAAGTCATAGAGGGCCTTGAACCTGAAAAAGTCGGCAAAACCGATATAATGGCGCGGCAACGTTCGGCCTTTCTCGAAATGCTCCGAAAGCAGCAGCTTGAGCGCGAATCGGTTATCGGCGGACGTTTTGAGGAAGAGGAAGCAATGCGTCGCGATCAGCACGCTTCAGAGCTGGGTCAGTATCACAGGCCAGTCTCTACTGTAACTGATAATGAGTCTCTTGATCGCGAATATTATAATCTGCGCAATAGAATATTGAGAGTGCAGAGTCAGATTCGTCAGACTGAGTTAGAGATCAGCTCTTTGATAAATCAGGGCGTTGGTACATCGGCGCAGCGGCGGAAAGTCTCATCCCTTCAGAGTGCGTTGGTTGAATTGCAGATGGAACAGAGGGTACTGACCAGCCGACTTCATGATCTGCAGACAAAAAAAAGATAATTTTTTTTCAAAAACCATTGACAATGGTAAAAACAGTTGGTACGATTAGCCTGTGTTGAGTTCTTAATAAGTTTCCCAGGAGGATCACGCAAGTGAAAAAGATCGAACTCGTTCGCGAAATCGCAAAAACTACCAACATGACCCAGACCCAGGCTACCCAGGCTCTTGATGCCACGCTTTCTATCATCAAGAAAGCTCTCAAGAAAAAAGACGACGTACGTCTTGTAGGCTTCGGCTCTTTCAAGGTTAACGCCAGAAAAGCCAGAACCGGCATCAACCCCCAGACCAAGAAGCCGATCAAAATTCCGGCTTGTAACGTAGCCAAATTCGTGCCAGGCAAAGAACTGCGCGAAATGATCAACAACAAGAAAAAGTAAGAGATTTCGAACACAAACAGGGAGCTGCCTGCTGGTAGCTCCCTGTTTGTTTTAGCCGGAATCGAGAGATCGATCGAATTTACGATTAAGAGCACGCTGGCCGGCTATTTTTTCAGTTTGCGGCGGTAGACATACCAGCTGAAGCCCGACACTGGCGCAGAAGGCCAGTATGCTTCGAGCTCGAACTCACCCACACCGGCCAGAATATGCAAAGGCACCGGATTTGCTGCCGGAGTGCGACTGTGCCCGATAAAATATTCAGGTGGGGTTTGCGGCCAGTCTCTGGCCATGACATATTGCAGGGCGCCATGGGCTTTGTTGCGGCTGCTATAGTATTCGATCAACGTAGGATTTCTGAAATCGTGATCGCTGCCGACATAAACCGGAAACTCATGACAGTTGGAAATTATATGTGAGATGGCGGCTGAATAATTGCCGCGGCCATGGGTTATCAGCAAAAAATTGCGTTGCCAGTGCCCGATCAGCATGCCCGCAGTCACCAGAACCAGCAGAAATCTCAGCTCCGGGCGCCGGCGCCAGGAATCGGCGACAAGATAGGCAAGCATCAGATAGAAAAACGGAAACAGCAGCAGGAAATAACGAAAATAGAGAAACGGCGGCCGGCTGATTATCAGCATCGCCAGAGGCGCTACTACTGTTATTCCGGCGAAGAGCAGCCAGTTTTGCGAATTCAGGTAAAGCCGTCTTATACCAGCTGCCAGCAACAGTAAAAACATGATCGAGGACATCATGTAACCTGAATCAGTGTCAGGCAGGCCGAGCAGATAAGTGCTTACCTGCCCGAGAACGAGACTCACAGAAAAAACCGGGCCGCCGCCGATATCCATATCGATCAGGTAGAAGTTATACCACCACGCGAAGAAGGCGATTACCGGCAGATGCGGCAGTATCGCAAAAAGTCGAGATTTTGCCGGTCGGTTGCCATTTGCCCTTTTCGCAAAAAGGTCGTTGAAGATCAGCCCGATGGTGATCATGATAAATGTGGCATGCGCCATGATGCCGGCAAAAGAGGCCAGCCAGAATGTGAACATGGCACTTCTGGAAAGGCTGTCATGAAATCTGTTGATTGCGATATATGCTGCCAGGCTCATAAGAATGGCCGGGGCATAACCGCGTGCTTCAGAGAAGTAAAGCAGCAGAGGGTAAGAACTGCCGGCCATTATAAGCACCAGCATCGCTTCGGTCTTCCGCCGTTCCCGCCCGGCAATCCAGGTTAACAGCCAGAGGCTGGCGATACCCGACAGCACCGACAAGGTTCTGAACACCATAAAATCATCGGCATGGCGCACCAGATAGAGATATAAGGTATTGAGAACATGATTGTTGTCGTGTTTGAAACGGCAGAATAGGTCTGATACAGAGGCTGAATCGAGCGCAAATCCGAGGCTCCAGACTTCATCCAGCCAGAGGTCGCCGCGTGCTGCCGCAACTATAAGCAGCGAAAAAGCAGACCAGAGCAGAAGCCGGCTAAAAATGCCGGCGCCGGAGTCGTTGCCCTGTTGTGAGTTCATGCTGAATTCTGCCGATTCTGTTAACTTTGCGCTGATTATATTGCAGTTTGCCACTTCATGCCAAGTATAAGTTGGCGATGTCGATAAACACATTCTGATTCCGGCACGGATTTAAGATATAGCTTGCCTTGCCGGCGTGCTTTCGGGTAAATTATCACTACTATGAATACGCAGAAAAAACGTCTGGGCGACATACTTATAGATTGTAACCTGATAACCGATGAGCAGCTCAAGCAGGCTCTGGCCTTTCAGCGCGACAAAGGGCTCAAGCTGGGTGAGGCATTGTCGGAGATGAATCTGGTGACAGAAGATGACATAATCTGGGCACTGGGAAACCAGCTGAACATTTCGTTCATTCATCTCAACCCTGATATCGTCGACAACGAAGTCGTCAAAATGGTTACCCCCGAGTTTGCCCGCGACCACAAACTGATGCCGCTTTATAAGGCGGGAAATCAGCTCAGCGTATGCATGGTCGATCCGCTTGATTCGCGGCCGATAGAGTATCTTGAGGGCAAATTTGGCGTTGAGGTATCTGCCTCGATTTGTACTGCTTTTGATTTTGAGCAGACATTCTCAGCCATTTACGGGCCGGTTGACGTTCAACAGAAAGTTGCGACCGGTGAGATTGACTCAACCGAAAAGCAGAGCATCGAGCGCGGTATTCCCAAAGGCATGGAAGGCCCCGAAAAAGTCATCAACTATATTCTGGGCCAGGCTATCATCAACAAGGTAAATCGTATTCACTTCGAACCTTCTGATAAAGGCGTGGTGATAAGATTCAGGGCTAACAACGTTCTTTCGCGCAAGGTTGAAGTGCCGATAAAGCTGCATCATGAGATTATCAGCCGCCTCAAAAAACTTTCGCAGATTTCCGAAAAGGATATGCAACGTGAAGGCGTTGTCGTAGGGCATTTTCGTGTAACCGTTTCGAGCCGTCAAATAAACATACAATCGATCTTTTTTCCGACAGTCAATGGCGAAATGGTCATTCTCAAACTCAGCGATTTTGGCAGCATTTTTGACCAGCTCGGCAAAAGCGGCAAAGCGGCGATAGAAGAGCTGGTTGCCGCAGTCAAAACGGCGCACGGAGTTTTGTATGTAAGCGGGCCCCGCGAATCAGGGCGTACTACTACGCAATATTGCATAATAAGCAGCTATGATGCTGAAACTCGCAAGATTATTACAATAGAAGACCCGGTAATTGCGACTTTGCCGCAGGTAACTCAGATTCAGGTCGGCAGCGGCGGAATCAACAATTCTCTGGCAGGCTTGAAACTCGCATTGATGCTTGACGGTGATGTCATTTATCTCGACCATCTCGGTTCGAAAGAGCTGGCCGAAGAAGTTGCGTTTGCCGGACTTGGCGGTAAAACCGTTCTCACCTCGTATCTGGCACATGACACGCCAAGCAGCATTGTTAAACTGCTTGATACCGGGGCCGACCCGGTTATAATAGCTTCTTCACTCTGTGGTTTTGTTTGTCAGAGGCTGGTGCGCGTGCTCTGCCCGAAATGCAGAAAAGAGGCGGAAATTCCGGCGGCTATGAGCGAACTGATCCCTGAAGAAAGCAAAGGCAAAAAGATTTTTGCCGCCAAAGGTTGTGATGTCTGCAGTAATACCGGATACATAGGCAGGTCGCTGATCACCGAGTATCTGCCGGGCAGCCCGACCCTGCGTCAGATGATAATCAATCGTCAGAATTACCAGGATTTTAACAGCTTTGCCCGCAAACAGGGGATCGTGAGTCTTGAAGAAAAAGCCCTGGCAATGGTTCTGAACGGTGAAACCAGCGCCGATGAATTCATGAGGCTGTTTTAAGCATGAGTGACAATTTTTTTGGAAAACTTTTTGGCGGCAATTCTGATTCGTCCGACGACGGAAACAAACCGCGTTCACCACAGGGCGCCGACGCTCCTGCCCGCCCGGCGGCTCCGCCGCAGCGTCCGGTCGCTCCGGGTCAGCCTGCGGGCCAGCCTCCGGCAAGACCGGCAGGTCCGCCTGTCTCAGTTCCTCCCCGCCCTGCCGCGCCAGCTGCACCGACAGCCACCCCCCAGGCTCCCGTTGCGCGTCCTCCGCAACCCGGCCCGGCCGCTCCGGCCCGCCCGGCTCAGCCAGCCCGGCCAACCGGCATTCCAATGTCGCCGGCCGGCGGAACCGCCAATCGCCCTGCTCAGGCAAAAGCATCTGGAGACAGCCAGGAAGGCGAAGATGAAATAATTATCGATGACCTGCTCAGGCTGATTGTCGAAAAACAGGGTTCTGACCTTCATCTCACGGTAGGCTCTCCGCCAATGCTACGGTTGCAGGGCAAGCTCTGGCCCACCGATCTGCCGGTGCTCACTGCCAAAGAAACCCGCCGGCTGGTCTATCAGTTCCTCAACAACGATCAGCGTGAGCGTTTTGAGCGCGACCTCGAGCTCGATATTTCGTATGAACTCGAAAGGGTTGCGCGTTACCGCTGCAATATCTTTTTGACCAGACTGGGTATCGGAGCTGTTTTCAGGGTTATTCCGACTGATATCAAAACTCTGCAGGATTTGAAGCTGCCCGCGGTTCTCGGTGATCTGGCGCGGCGCAACAAAGGTCTGATACTGGTTACCGGTCCGACCGGTTCGGGTAAATCGACCACTTTGGCTGCCATGGTAGATCAGGTCAACAACGAGCGCCAGGATCACATACTGACCATTGAAGACCCGATTGAATTTGTGCACAGGCACAAGTCATGCATCGTCAATCAGCGTGAAATAGGGCCGAATACCAAGTCGTTCTCAAACGCACTTCGATCAGCGCTTCGCGAAGACCCTGACATCATTCTGGTCGGCGAAATGCGCGACTATGAAACCATTTCGCTTGCTGTTACCGCCGCCGAAACAGGTCACCTGGTCTTTGCCACGTTGCATACCCCGTCGGCGGCACAGTCGGTCGATCGTATCGTCGACGTTTTTCCGGCGCACCAGCAGGATCAGATTCGCACGCAGCTCGCCGATGCCCTGCAGGGAATCATAGCGCAACAGCTTATTCCGACGGTTGATGGCATGAGCCGCGCCGTTGCTCTTGAGATTCTTATCAATACTCCTGCTGTGGCCAATCTTATTCGCGATAACAAAACGTTTCAGCTGCCTTCGATCATGCAGACCAGCAAACAGGCAGGCATGCAGACCATGGATCAGTCTCTGCTCGATCTCGTCAAACAGCGCAAGATTTCGCCACAGGAAGCCTATCGCCGCGCCTTCGACAAAAAGTCGTTCGAACAGTACAAGCCGCGCGAGTATTGAGTTTCTGAAACCAGCATCTGATACAGGCTCTAAATAGCTCTTGCATGTACAGCGGGTTCGAGGTACAATACTTGCCTGCAGATTCAGGCTGACTTTTTTGCCGGAGTATTTCAAGTGAAAGCACACAGACACATCACCAAACCCGAAATGATTCGCAATGTCGCGATCATAGCCCATGTCGACCATGGAAAAACGACTCTTGTCGATGCGCTGATCAAGCAATCAGGCCTCTTTCGCGACAACCAGCGCGTAGAAGAATGTTTCATGGACAGCAATGCTCTCGAACGCGAGCGTGGCATAACCATTCTCTCGAAGAACCTTTCGCTGCAGTTCATGGACTATCGCATAAATCTCGTCGATACTCCAGGCCATGTCGACTTTGCCGGCGAAGTAGAGCGCGTGCTGCAGATGGCCAACGGCTGTCTGCTGCTGGTAGACTCGTTCGAAGGCCCGATGCCGCAGACCCGGTTTGTACTTAAAAAAGCTCTGGCGGCTGGTTTGCGCCCGGTGGTGGTCATCAATAAGATAGATCGCCCGGATGCGCGGGTGTCTGCCGTTGAAGACGAGATTCTCGACCTGTTTATCGACGTTGGTGCCGAAGAAGGTTCGCTCGATTACCCGATTCTTTATGCTTCCGGCCGTGGCGGCTATGCCGTGCGCAGCATGGATGACGAAAGAGTCGATATCAGGCCCCTGCTCGAAGAAATCGTCAAGCAGGTGCCGCCGCCGCCCGGCGATCTCGACAAGCCTGCCAAACTTCTGATCACCAGTCTTGATTATAATGATTATGTCGGTCGTATCGGTGTTGGCCGTATTCTTGACGGTGTTCTCACCGGTCGTGCCGATGTTTTTCGCATTCATCCCGAAGAGGTTCCTGAGAAGAGCAAGATTCTGCGACTGTATTCGTTTCGCGGCATTCAGCGCGTCGAAGTCGAAGAAGCCGGAGCCGGCGATGTGGTGGCGATTTGTGGCATAGAAAACATTTCTATCGGTGATACGATAAGCGTCGAACTCTGTGACCCTGAATCGGTTATTTCTGTCGATCAGCCGGTCATTTCGATGACTTTTGCCGCCAACACCAGCCCATTTTCGGGGCGTTCCGGCAAGTTTCTGACATCGCGCCAGATTCGTACGCGACTCGACCGGGAGCTCGAAACCAACGTTGCCATGCGTGTCGAAACCGCCGGCGACGAACGCGATGCTTTTCTGGTTTCCGGTCGTGGTGAGCTGCATCTCGGTATTCTTATCGAAACCATGCGGCGCGAAGGTTATGAACTACAGGTCAGTAAGCCTGTCGCGATTTTTAAAAGAGACGAAAATGGCGAGTTGCTCGAACCGGTAGAAGAGCTGGCAGTCGATATTCCAGACAGTTACATGGGCATCGTCATGGAAGTTCTGGGGCCGCGTCGCGCTTTGCTCGAATCTTCCAAACGCCTGCTAGACAACTATCTGCGTCTGATTTTTTCGGTGCCGGCGCGCGGTCTGCTTGGTTTCAGATCGATGTTTCTTAATATGACCAACGGCACCGGTATCATGAACCAGTGTTTCAGAGCCTATGAGCCATATCGTGGCGATATCCCCGAAAGCCGCAATGGCGTTATGGTTGCTACTGATGCGGGGGTTGCCACCGGCTATGCCATCAAGAATCTTTCTGAACGCGGAACCATGTTTTATGGCCCCGGCGAAGAGATTTACGAAGGGCTGGTTGTGGGCGAACGCCCGTTAGCCTCAGATCTCAAGGTAAATATAGTCAAGAAACGTCACGTCACCAACCATCGCAGCGCAACTTCCGAAGAGCTTGAAAAACTGCCGTCTCCGCGGCGCATGACGCTTGACCAGGCGCTTGAATATGTCGCTGAAGACGAATGGGTCGAAGTGACGCCCGATGCGGTAAGACTGCGCAAAAAAGGCGAAGTGAAGCTCGGGCGCAAGAGCGTGTAACTGTGATTTCATGCAGAACAGCCAGTTCACTGACCCTGCTGGCTGTTTTTTGCTTTCTGGCAGTTGCGCTTTCGGCGCAGACAAGCATCGATGCGCTTGCCGCCGCGCATCCGCATAACCCCGAAGTTCTCAATTCATATGGCATAGAACTGGCGAACCGCGGTGATCTGATGGGCGCCGTTTCGGTCTGGCGTCGAGCCCTCGATTACGACCGCAAAAACGTTCATCTCTACAACAACATTGGCAGCGCTCTCAAACGTCTTGGTCATGATCAGCATGCCTATGCCTGGTATGCTGCGGCCCTTCAGATAAAGCCGGTATACTGGACATATTACAATCTCGCTATTCTATATCGTGATTGTGGCCAGATAAAAGAAGCAGGCTGGGCGCTCGACCAGTCGCTTCGTTTGAATCCACAGTTCACCCAGGCGATCGAAATGCGTGAACGTATCGGCTCGGCGCCACAGATGGCTGCACAGTCGACGGTCAAGATACCCGAAAGCTTTCCGGCTTCGGCTCTCATAAGCCAGAAAGAACAGGCAAGAGTCGTATCAGTGCCGTCAGTCAGGCCTGAAACCGCTGGTTTGACGCCGACACGCCCGCTGGTCACAGCTAAGAAACCTGAGATACAAAGAAAACGGCCAACCGCCAGTATTTCGCCTTTGCCGGCTGACGCAGGTGGCCAGGTTTTTCTGACTTTCGACGGCGGGGCCACCGATGCCGGGTTCGATTCTATAGTTGATTCTCTGCGGCGTTATGGCGTCAGATGCACGTTTTTTCTGACCGGAAAATTTGCTGAAAAATATCCTCAGAAGTGTCTTCGGCTTTTGGCAGAAGGCCATGAAATAGCCAATCACAGCATGAATCACCCTAACATGAAGAGTTTTTCGAAAGAAAAGATTGCAGCCGAAATCGAAGCGGCCGAGCAGGCCTTTGTCAAGGTGATGGGCCGGCGGGGTGCGCCATTTTTCCGGTTTCCGTTCGGAGCCCAGAATAAAAAGGTCGAACAGATAGTCGAAGAGCTTGGTTACCACCCGGTTTACTGGCATATCGACACCATCGACTGGCGCGAAGATCCGGTAAACACAATAATCAGCCGGGTCGACAGCAAGTTGCGCCGCAACGCCGTCATTCTGATGCATCTCGGCAGCAAAAACGGCGCCAAAGCACTCGACCGCATTCTCGACATCATCACCGGCCGCGGCTACACGCTCGCACGGCTCAGCGATCTTGACGCCTCGCAACTGGCCGCCCTTCCCTGAAATTTGCAGACCGATAAATCCGCAAATTCCGCTGCTTGCCGCCGATTTGAATATAAATTAAAAATATTTCAACTGCTTAAATAAAAAACGGGTTATTTTGGCTCTTAATTATTGAAAGCCAATGAAAACCGAAAACACCAACGAAAATCTGATCAGCGAATATACCAAAGACCCGAAACGCGGGTTCGAGCAGATCTATCGCACCTTTGCCGATCGTCTGGTGCAGTATGCGGTTCACTCGTTCAGGCTGAGCGCCGAAGAATCTGAAGATGCCGTTCATGAGGCGCTGCTGCCCTGGGTGCAGAACCCGCTGAAAATGCGTGAAGTGAAGAATCTCAAAGCATATCTCTACGCCTCATTACGAAATGCCTGCCTGAAAAGAACTGGCCAGGCCCGCAGAGGCCTGATGCCAGAAGATATGGCGGCAGCGGAAGGGCCAGATGTGCATCTACAGGCAGATGTGGCGAGTGCGCTCAGCCGCCTGCCTGAAGACCAGCGCGAAACGGTCTATCTGAAGATCTGGGGCGATCTGACTTTCGCCGAGATAGCTGAGCTTCAGAATGTGAATCTGCAGACGGTGGCATCGCGTTATCGTTACGCCCTGGCCAAGCTTAAGGAGATTCTGCAATGGAATCCATGAACAATAAAGATCCGTTCGAAACTTTTCTTGAAAAGCAAAGCTTCAGTGAAAGGGCTTCTGAGTCTCTGCACAGCCGGCTTGAAAAAAGCGCAAGCTGGAACCGCCCGTGGTGGAAAAAACCGACAACTGTCGCTATTCTGGCAGCCTGCCTGATTGTTGTCACATCTTTTCTGCTGCTGCTGGCTGCCAGATCGGCGACAAAACCGCCGGTCATACCGATGGCCGAGCAGCTGCCGGTTTTCGAAGACCCGGTGTCGCCGCCGCCAGAGATTATCGCGCAGAATGGCAATAGCAACCCGCTTTCGCCTTTCCAGCGCCATCTGGAAGATAATGCGCCAGAATTCAATCTGTCTTTCATTGACCGGCCGGTCAACTATCTTGAAGCACGCCGTGAATATTCTGACCTTATCTGATTATCAAAAAGGAGACTTTTATGAGAAAGACTGTCGTTACCGTTATCATGGTGCTGATGTTCGCTTCTCTGGGTGCGGCTCAACCGGCAAAGTTCGTTGATGACAATGCAGCGCTGCGCTATCTCATGGCTATGGGCTACATGCCGCAGATTTCATCGAAAACTGCCGACAAACTGGCTGAAATTCGTGATTTAGAGTCTTTCAAAAAGCTCAATCAGGACAATTTGAAGGAATTGAATTCAGCCTCAGGCTTTCTTCACACCGTAACACGCCTTCTCGATCTTGCCGCTGATTGTTCAAAATGCACCTTTATCGTCGATAAAAACCTGGATTTCGATACTATCGTGCCGCCATACCGTTCGGTAAGATTGTTTGCCAGATACATCAATGCCCAGGGTTGGCAGAATGCCGAAAATGGAGCATACGCCGAAGCAGCCAGCAAATTCTGCCATGTATTTAGATTGGGACTGAATGTCAGTCGTGACGGATTCGCAATAAATGGTTCGTTCGGAGTTGCAATTCAGAAAATGGCAGTCGAATCGATCAACAATCTGCTGGCTCTGAACAGCGACGAAAAGGTGAAAAACATTCTGGCAGATTGTTTTACGAACTTGCCAAAACCGCTTGTTGACAGCAGGGTGCACGTAGACTACGAAAGGCTTTTTATCGCCAACTCTCTGAAACGTGCTGAAAAAGAGCCCGCAATGTTCGGTCATATGGAACTGTTCAAAGATGAGTCTCAGAAGCCTGAGCCGAAAATAGTTGCGCCGGATAAAGCCTGCGCAGCCAATCAACGTGTGCTGCTGGGCGCACTCGAAATGTATTTTATGGACAACGAATTTGCGCCGCTGGCATCCGATTCAGAAACAGTGATAAAAATGCTTGTCGATCAGCAATACCTCAAAACTGGTCCTGTATGCGCAAATAAAGGCACGTATACTTTTACTCAGGTTGAAGGCGAAGAATACTACGATGTCTCATGCAGCTGTGGAGCTGATCCTGACCAGCAGTCTGCTTCGACTGACGAAACCGAAAAAAAAGAACCTGAATTTTCTCCTGCAGTGATGAAAAAGATAGATGACTACATCAAGTCTGAAGCCTATGTCGAAGATAAAAAAGAAATCAACGTAATATTCGATGAAATGTTGAAAATCGACCCTTATACGACCGCAGGTGACGAAGCTGCCGGCAAACTGGCTGAAAGAATTGAGAGTAACAAAAGCGCGCTTGTTCGGTATGTGATTATGAATCCCCAGAGTTTTTACAAAACTCTGCGCGAAAACCAGCAGCGCATCGACGAGCTGGTCAACACTCTCAAAAAGTAACCCGAACGACGAAACCGGGGTGATCGCCTGTGATCACCCCGGTTCTCTTTTTGCTCGAATTTAAGAAAGGGTGCGGGCGAGTGCCAGGTTTCTGATGCTTTTCAACAGATCATCAGGGTTGGCGCAGGATTTGAACAGATCGAGATGTTCGGCCTTGATGGTTTTCTGCTCGATTCCGTGTTTGAACAACGCCAGAAGCGGTGCGAAATAGTCATCGGTATCGAGCAGAAACATCGGTTTATTGTGACGTTTGAGCTGTTTGAGAGTCAGCAGGTCGAAAAATTCGTCGTAGGTGCCGATGCCGCCGGGCAGGGCAACTATGTAATCTGATTTTTCGAGCATGGCCTGTTTGCGTGGGCGCAGGTCTTCGACTGTGTGCAGTTCATCGAGGTCGGGGTGATTTATGCCGCGTTCGATCATATAACTGGGAATGACACCGATAAGTCGGCCGCCCGCGCGTTTGTGAGCATCGGCGACGATTTTCATCAGCCCGCAGGTGGTGCCGCCATAGAGCAGGGCAAAACCATTTTCGGCAAGCAGACGCCCGAATTCAGCGCCGTCAGCTTTGATCGAGTCGCTTACCTCAGTGCTCGAAGAACAGAAAACACAGACAACCGGTTTATTATTATCAGATTTATTCATAATGCCCGATTATAGCACTTTTATGGTAATTTCTTCCTAAAATCGTGCTCAGCCTAGCGGTAATCGCTATAAAAATCATACCAGGGCGCAGGCGTGCTTCTCATGAGCGAAATTTCGAGCCAG
>CAZMWO010000026.1:0-3349 GCA_964569565.1 uncultured bacterium
ATCGGCGGTCTGCACCTGAAAGTTGCTGCCGGTGACGACTTTGAATAGAATTGTACCCTGCTGCGCGCTCAGCTGTTTTATCGCTTCCTGTCCGAGAACCTGAGGAACTTCAAATATGCTCTGTTCTTTAACACCCAGAACGCAGGTGTCTTTGAGCGCCATTTCGGCGGCACTTTTTTCGTAGGTGCGAACCTTGTCGCCACCGTCGAGTCGTTTCATCGAGCCTGCCAGTTTGAGGTTGCTGTGCAGCTTTTTAAAAACTGCATCAACCGTCTTTTTTACTTCGACCCGGCCTTTGGCATCAGTTATTTCAGTGGCCGAGAGGTCGACGGCCTGCGCCGGCAGGCTGATCAGTTGTGCGATCATTACGATTATCGCGATAAAAGCAGATTGTTTGCGGATTGTCATGTTGTGCTCCTCTGTATACCTGTCTGTCAGTCGCAGGTTAGCCGTGCCAGTCTATAACAACAGCAACTGCAAGTCAACCATCGGCTGCCGGTTTTCGGCCTGGAACCCGCGCTGGCCTTTGCGTTCACAAGTCTTGAATAAATAATGCGCTCGGGGGGTTGACGCTTTGCCTGCTGATAAATAGAATTAATCATACTGTTTAAAATATGAGGTACACTTGTGAGATGTAAACAACACCTGCTGGTTCTCGTGATGTGTCTGTTGTTTCAGGCCTCGTTGGCAGGCCAGGCCCAGGCTCTTGATCTCGGGAAGCTTCTTGGCGAAGTCGGCGGTGCGCTGAACCGTGTCAGTGCCACGGTTAACCGTACGTTTGGCGGAGTTAACGAAGACAATCAGGCGGTGCTCGACCAGTCGCGCGCGCAGGCACCTCAGACCAACGCTTTCCTCGGAAAATGGGAACAGTCCTGGGAAGTCTCAATGGGCGAAAAGACCCATGAGTCACTCAAGGCAGACCCGGGTTTTTCGAGCGACAAGGCGATGCTCAACCGGCTTGGTACGGTTGCCCGCAAGCTGATCAAGCAGGTCGAAAGAAAAGATCTCACCTGGCGTTTTGCCGTGCTAAATACCGATGAAGTTAATGCTTTTGCCGCCCCCGGTGGCTATATCTATGTTACCAAAGGTCTGATGAAGATGTGCGGCAGCGATCATGAACTGGCCGGCGTCGTCGCTCATGAAATGGGTCATATCGACCAGAAGCACAGTGTCAGACAGGCTGAAAAATCAGGCCTGATGACCGCCCTGGTCATCGGTATGGGCCTCTACAAGAAAACCCAGAAGGCAGCCCCTTTTGCTGCTATTGCCGCTTATTTCGCCAATCTCAAGTTTTCGCGTGACGATGAATTCGAAGCCGATGCCTGTGCCGTGAAGTATATGCATAATGCCGGCTACAATCCAAATGGTCTGCTGAGCTTCTTCGACAAGATCAACAAAGACAGTAAGGCTTCGAAGGTAACCAAGTATTTTTCTACACATCCGCCGACGACTGACCGTATAAATGCGGTAAAGAAACAGATTGCCAGCCTGCCGAAGAACGCTGCACAGCGCGAACAGGCGCCACTGGCTCCGAGTGCCCCTGCCACTACCAATACCACCAGCTCGGGTTCAGTATCAAGCACTACCACCTGGCATTCTTCTTCGCAGGGCACCAGCAATCAGGGCTCTACCAGTCAGACTTCAACCGCCCGGCCGACATCACAGCAGATTCAGGCCGCGTATGAAGCTTATCTCTATCATCAGCAGGTATATCAGTATAAAGTTCAGCAGCAGGCTCCGATGAACGAAATCATGGCGGCCTTCAACAACTACCAGAAAGCCAAAGAAAACTATATGGCTCTACGCAAGGCTGCCGGCATGTAAGCCAGATCTCAGAAAATTCTTTGAAAGCCCCGCATCTCAAGGTGCGGGGCTTTTAATATTTGACAGAGAGGTGTAGAATGAGAAAATTTCAAATTGTAATAGAGACAAAGAGCTTGATAAGGAGCTGACATGAATAAGCTGACGAAACTGCTGCTGATATTGGCGATAATGCTTTGTTCGACTGCTGTCTCGGCGAAAAACCGTGCGCAGATTCTAAGGTCTGATAGTCTGGGCGCGGTTTACATAAACGCCGGCCGGATATTCAATCTCTATCTCGAGCAGGCGCGCGAACTGCTCAAGCCGGAAAATGCCGGTGAACTCGAAAAAATCGAAGCGCAGTTGCGTCAGCATTTTCCCGGAAAATTCAGCTTTGCCAGCTTTTTTAAAAAACTCGTCAGTTTCGCCGATTCGGCCGTGTTCGTTCCAGATGGCTCTTTCTGGCTGTCGATAGATGAAGAACTGCGGCCTTCAATCAGCATTTCGGCGCGCGCGAAGCCGCAGGAGCTGATCATGAGACTGCGCGAACGCCTTGCCGGGGCAGGGTTAGAGCCAGATATCAATGAAAAGGAGCTGGTTGCATACACTATTTCGACACCGGCATTCAATTTGAGTTTAAAACTGACGACACAGGGTATTACCCTTCTGGCAGCTGCATCTGGCACTTCCGATATCAGTCCCCGCTGGCTCTCTCTGGCTGGCGAGGCCGACGGCAAAAACACGCTGATCGCGGCTGAAGTTGATGTCGACAGAATCAGAAACTGGCTCGACGATAAGGCTCAGAGTGGCAGGCGGGCCGAGTCGAATGCCTGTCTGGCTAATTTCAAGGTGCTCAGTTCAGCGATGCAGCTTTATCAGGTCGACAAGGGCCAGGAAATGACCGAATTCGATCACACGGCGCTGCGAGCCGGCGGTTACCTGGGCGAAGACAGACGCTGTCCGCAAAGTGGCATCTACAGCCTCAATTCCGACAAGGAACTATGTTGTTCGATTCACGGCAGTATCAGCAATCCGGTATGGTCGAAGAAGATTCCGCGCGTCGATGCCGCCAGTTATCTCAAACCCTTCGACAGCCTGCGTATACTGGTTAATTCGGTCAGTGCTGAATTCAAGGCGAAAATCAATGATAAGAATCTGCTCGAACAATGGGCGGCGATTGGTAAGCAGCAGTTGCAGGCGGTTCGTCACATGGCGGCCAATCAGATGGGCCAGTTGCCTGAAGAAGCCCGCCGGCAGGGACTCAAACTCATCGATTCAATCAAGGTTCTGGCCGATGGTGACTGGCTGAAGGTCAACATCGAAAATCTCGAAGAAAAGACAATAGTCTCGGGAATTACCGGTATCACCGGGGCCGCCGCCGCTATTGCTACTCCGCACCTGGAGCGGGTGCGCGCAACCATCCGGCGCAATATCAGGGGGCACCGGGAAAAGCGCAGCGGCAACGCCGGCGTGGCTGAAAAGACCCTGGCTGACTGTCAGGCTGTGCGCAAGTCTCTCTATTCTGCGCTCGAGAGCCTGCTGATCGAAG
>CAZMWO010000026.1:3359-16773 GCA_964569565.1 uncultured bacterium
AATCTGCCTGAATCTTTCGGACTTGATTTCCTCAAGGAAAAGGGTCTGGTCAAAGATATTCCGGGCTGCCCTGACGGCGGTCGCTACGAACTCAGGCGCAACGGCATCGATTACGAGATCAGGTGCACGGTGCACGATAAATGATGAATCGATAATCAGGGTTTCTTTCTCTTGCCTGGACCGGTGGCTCTCGTGTTATAATCAGCCCGGATGACAGAGCAAGGAGAGAAAATGATGAAGGTTCTTTATTTTACCAACGAGTATCCCCCGCTTGTTTATGGTGGCGCCGGCGTTCACATCGAGTACCTCGCGAAAGAGGTCTCACGTCTTGCTGAAGTTGAAGTGCGCTGTTACGGCGATCAGAAGGTGAACGGTGGCTCGCTCAAAGCAACCGGTTTCGAGCCTTCGGCCTCTTATCCGAACCTTGATCGCGGCCTGCAGTCTGTTTTCAAGACGATCGACCGCGACCTCAAGATGGTCGGGGAAGGCGTCGATGCTGATGTGGTGCACTGCCATACCTGGTACACCCACATGGCCGGCATCTGGGCCAAGTTGAACTTCGGTGTCCCTCTGGTGATCACGACGCATTCGCTCGAGCCGCTGCGCCCGTGGAAGCGCGAACAGCTGCATGGCGGCTATGACTTCTCTCTCTGGGTCGAAAAAATGGCGATCGAGATGGCTGACGCGGTAATCGCGGTCAGCAAGGGTACCCGAGCCGATATCAAAGGCCTGTTCAACGTTGCCGACGATCGTCTCAAAGTCATATACAACGGCATCGATACCGACGAATTCAAAAAGACCCGGTCGACTGAGCATCTCAAACGTTTCGGTTTTGAGCCGGCGATTCCTTATCTGCTCTTTGTCGGCCGTATTACCCGCCAGAAGGGCATTATCCATCTGGTTAATGCGATCAAATACCTGAACCCTGATATTCCGGTAGTTCTCGCGGCCGGCGCAGCTGACACACCAGAGATCGAAAAGGAAATGACCGAGGGCGTCAAGGCAGCCTCGCAGAACCGCAGCAACATTCATTGGATTCGCGAGATGGTTGACCGCAAAACTCTTATTGAACTCTATTCACATGCCGGCGTTTTCTGCTGCCCCTCTATCTACGAACCTTTTGGTATTATCAACCTCGAAGCGATGGCCTGCGGTACACCGGTTGTGGCCAGCGCTGTCGGCGGCATACCCGAAGTCGTCATCGACAATGTCACCGGCAAGCTGGTGACGCTCGAACAGATGAATGAATCACCATTTGAGGCGCTCAAGCCCGATGTGTTCGCACGTGACCTCGCCAGAGAGATCAACAATCTGATGGCCGATCCGGAAAAGCGCAAACGAATGGCCGAAGCCGGCCGCCGCCGGGTGGAAGAAACTTTCAGCTGGAAGTCGATTGCCGCGCAGACAGTCGATCTCTACAAGTCACTGAGCAAGGGGAAATAGCATGACCAGAAATCGCAAACGCATACTGATCGAAAATGTCAGGCCAACGGTCGATGCCGGTCTTTACCCGCTTAAACGTGAAGTCGGCGATGCCGTGCCGGTTATCGCCGATATTTTCCGCGACGGGCACGACAAGATTGCCGTCTGGGTTGAATACCGCCACCATAAGAAGCAGAACTGGAACAAGGTCGAAATGCGCTGCAGCAACCCGGGTCTCGATCTCTGGGAAACCAGCTTCAAAGTCGATCAGATGGGAATTTATGAATACAAAATCGTCGCTTACTGCGAAGATTACGGCAGCTGGATCTCTGATACGCGCAAAAAGGTCGATGCCGCGACAGACTATTCGTCTGATCTGCTCGAGGGCATCGCCAAGGCCAGGGCTTACGGCTCATGGCTGACGCCGGCCGGTCGTGACCAGCTCAAAAAAGCGCTGGTAAAAGCTGAAAAAGAGAGCGACGATCGGCAGAAATGGAACATTCTCAGCAACGACAGTCTTGTCGAACTGCTGGCGCAGCACCCTGACCCGGCCAGCCGGGTTGAGAGTCAGACTTTTCTGCTGCAGGCAGACCGTGTGCGCGCACGTTTTGCCGCCTGGTATGAATGTTTTCCGCGGTCATGTGGATTTGAGCAGGGCAAGCATGGCACCTTCAAAGATGTCATCAAGCGCCTGCCGCATATTGCCGCCATGGGTTTCGATGTTCTGTATTTCCCGCCGATTCACCCTGTAGGCTTCAGCAAGAGAAAAGGCCCCAACAACAGCCTTGTCTGCGCACCAGGAGATCCCGGTTGTCCATATTCCATCGGCAACCATCATGGCGGTCACGATGCTATCGAACCGGCACTCGGAAATTTCGACGATTTCGCCGAACTGGTCGAAGCAGCTGCAAAGCATGGTATCGAAATCGCGCTCGATTTCGCCATCAACTGCTCGCCCGATCATCCCTATCTCAAACAGCATCCAGACTGGTTCAGCAAACGCCCGGACGGCACCATCAAGTTCGCCGAAAACCCGCCGAAAAAATACGAGGACATTTACCCGATCAACTTCGAATCGGCCGATTACAAGAGCATCTGGAAGGAAATGCTGCGCATATTCATGTTCTGGGCCCGTCGTGGCGTCAGAATATTCAGGGTCGACAACCCGCACACCAAGCCGTTTGCCTTCTGGCAATGGGTTATTGCTGAAGTGCAGAAGAAATACCCTGATGTTGTTTTTCTGGCAGAGGCTTTTACCCGGCCAAAGGTCATGAAAGCGCTCGCTAAGCTTGGATTTACGCAGTCTTACAGCTATTTTACCTGGCGTAACACCCGTGCTGAGCTGGTAGAATACTTCTCTGAACTGACTACGCCGCCTGAGTCCGAGTTTTATCGCGCCAACCTGTTTGCCAATACACCCGATATTTTTCCGGTTTTTCTGCAGGGGGGCGGTCGTGCGGCCTACAAAATCAGGGCCATTCTTGCTGCAACCTTATCGACCGTGTACGGCATTTTTCAGGGTTTCGAGCTGTGTGAGGGCATTCCGGTGCCAGGCAAGGAAGAATACATGCACAGCGACAAATACGAAGTCAGAACCCGTGACTGGAACGCGCCTGGCAACATCTGCGACCTTATCACCAGGCTCAACCAGATTCGCCGCGAGCATCCTGCCCTGCAGGAATACGATAACCTGAAGTTCTTCGAAGCTGATAACGACCGCATAATGTTTTACGGCAAATCATGCGGAGACGATCATGTGCTGGTAGTGGTGAACCTTGACCCGCATATCAGGCATTCATCTTTTGTTCACGTTCCGCTCGAACAATTTGGTCTTGGGCCTGAACAGGGATATCAGATGCACGACCTTCTTACCGACCGGCGCTATCTGTGGTATGGTTCGAAAAATTACGTCGAACTTGACCCGAATAACGAACCGGCGCACGTATTCGTGTTGCGCAAATAGCAGTTACCCGTCGATCCGGTAGTTTTCGGCGGCGCGCCAGAGATACCAGCTCGCGATCGAGCGATATGGGCGCCAGGCTTCAGCCTGGCGCATCAGTTCGGCTGGTGTGGGCAACTCGCGGCTGCGCCTGATTGCCGCCAGGCCTTTGCGCAGGCCATAATCATCGGCGGCCATTACGTCGGCCCGGCCGAGTTTGAAGATCAGCAGCATTTCGACTGTCCAGCGGCCGATGCCGCGAATATGGGTCAGGCGTTCGATGATTTCGGCGTTCGACATCATACGCATCTGATCGTGGTCGGGCAAACCTCCGGAAACCGCAAAATTGGCGAGATCCTTGATTGCCAGAACTTTGTTCTGCGAAAGGCCGGCTGAGCGCAGTTCGTTTTCGCCGGCTCTGATTATGTCGAGCGCGGTGACGATGGTTTTGCCTGAGAACAGGGCCAGCACCCGTCGGTAGATGGTAGCCGCCGCCTTGCCGGTCAGCTGTTGGAATACTATTGCCTCAAGCAGTGCCTGAAAAATCGAAGTGTCAGGGTTGAATTCAAGATTGAAGCGCGGGGCAACCCCGATCAGAGCTTTGAGGTCGGCGTCGGCCCGGCTGAGCTGACGCAGGACGGAATCGAGATCACAATCGCTTATCAGTAGAGGGGGCCTGATTCGCCAGACGGGTTTATCTGCAATTTCATGGCCCTCGAGCTGCAGCATGCGTGCTTTCAAAGATACGCCGCCGCCGGCAGAAAAGCCTCCGAGGCGGCCATCGGCATTAACAATGCGATGACATGGAATAAGCAGGGGAACCGGGTTTTTGCCGGCGGCCAGGCCGATAGCGCGTGCTGCCGATGGCTTGCCGCATGCCACGGCCAGATCTTTGTAAGAAACTGTATTGCCGCAGGGAATCCGGCATAACTGTTCATAAACAGTCTGGCAGAAACGCGTGCTGTCTGTCAGATCGATGCTGATACCTCTGAAATTAGAAGGTTGCCCGGCAAAATAATGCTGAATCTGCTTTATGGCTTTGTCGGCCATCCCTGCCGGTTCTGTTGCGCGGCAGCCGGCAAAGCTCGTGGCAATACTGCGTTTTAGCTCTGCCTGCGAGGCGGCAGGCAGAAGCAGGCCGATGAGGCCGCCCGCCCGCCATGCAATGGCCGCCGGACCGAAACCGGTCGAAAAGGTGCAATAAAAGGCGGCCTCACTCTGATTTTCTGTCGTTTTCTTTTTGGCAGTCATGACATGTTTTACTTTTAAGGCAGATTTCACAGCGTGCATCACTACAGAAAAGGCAGTTGAAGCAGTCTTTGCACGGGTGCTTTTTCAGTTTGCACTCTGGCGGCCGAAAAGCATTGAGACGCTTGTATACATCGTCTTCAGTTTTTTCCGACTCGTCGCGCACTTCGTTTTTAAGATTTTCGACCATTTTTCGCTCCGTGGGTATACTGAAATGCTACTAAGATAAGAAGCTGAATTTTGTGAATCGTGCGCGTAATCGTAATCGTGCTCGTAATCGATTTGCGCTGTTGATTTTTCGATTACGATTACCACTTCGTTGATTACGAGCACCGCTTCGCTGAGCACGAGTAAAACATCTGAGTTTAGACCTGTCGTTAACTTAGCGCAATTCAGGGTATACTGATAATATGCCCCGGCGGCTGAAAAAAACAAGGGTCAGGATTTTTTCTCGAACTGCGGGCGCAGAAATTCTTCAAAACGGGCAAACCAGTCTTCGAGATCGGGGTTGCGTCTGCTGCCCTGTTTAACCGAAGCGACGTAACCCGCTCTCGCCTGATCGATCGATTGCAGCATCTGGTTCTGCGGATCGGCTGGCGAAGCTGGCAGTTCCGGCAGAGCATCCGGCAGAGCATCCGGCAGTGCTGACGGCATGACAGCCGGCCTGCTTTCCGGTTCGACCCATGCGGGTGGAACCGGCGGCATCGGCGTTTTCTGTTGTTCTGCTGAGAGCATGTCTGCCGGCAGCAGTCCGGTGAGGTCGGGCAGGCCATCGCCGGCAGCCGGGCTGGCCTTTTCACGGGTAGGTGGCGCAGCAACAATCGTTGCTTCTGGCGGCGGCGGGGTGCCGCCTTCTTTGATGCCGGCTTCCTGCATGTATTGTGCGGCCATTTCCGCCATTTCATCAGAGTTTGCGCTGTCTTTGATGGCAAATACGTGCAGAGGCTCGTTCTTGCCCTTGACCGTGTGCATACCCATGTCGGCGCAGGGTATGCGGCCGGAAAGCTTTTCCATGGTGGTTTGCGTGATAAAAATACGGCCAGGTCTGGCGAGGGTTTCCATGCGGGCGGCAATATTAACTGCTTCACCGAAGACATCCTCGTTTTTGACAAAGACAGTGCCGGTGTTGATGCCTATTCTGATAAAAATTTTCTCTTTGCTGCGTTTGTTGAAGGCAAAAAGCTCAGCCTGCATTTCTCTTGCTGCGTTGCAGGCTCGCATTGCATCGTCAAAACGGATCATCAGCGCGTCGCCGATTTTTTTGATGAGCGTGCCGTCGTATTTGCGGAAAATCGGAACGAGCAGCTTGTCGTGCACGGCGAGCAGGGTCATGGTATCCAGCAGCATTTTCTGTGAGGCTTTCGAAGAAAAGCCGACGATGTCGGTGAACATGACGGTTTTTTCGGAGGTAAATTTCTTCATCAGCTGTTCGTCAAACTTGTCAGCCTTGCCGTCTTCAGAGAGCCTTTTGGCGAGCAGCAGTTCGACGTTGGCGTCAGAAAACTTCTCGAGCTCCATTTTCTGCAGGCGCGATTTGCGGAAGATGTATTCACTGTTTTTAACCGCGCGGGCTTTGAACAGCATATCGAGCTTCTTGAGCTCTTTTTCGAAGTCGCGGTCGATGAATTCTTCCTGGGCTTCGATAGCCTCGATCGTTTTTTCGCGGATCACATTGCTGGCTTCGTGCGCGTCTTCAGAGAACATGTGCGGCAGCCGGAAAATATCCTGCGGCGTTTCGATCTCGACACTGACGGTTCCTGCCTCATTGACCATCTGCACGCTCTGCACCTGTTGCAGATAGAAACCGAGCAGTGCCGCCTGCGAGGTTCTCAGTTCATCGCGCAGAAACAGCAGACAGCGCTTGCTGGTCAGTATTGCCAGCAGGTAAATCGGCCGGTCGGTTTTCGAAAACATCTGTTCAAGAGCCGGCGATATCTGCCCGGGGTTGAGAATGCGGCTCAGGTTGACCAGCGTAGTTGCTGCGTTGCTGTCGAGCGAGCGCTGGCAATCTCTGAATGGCTGCAGACCTTCATTATAAAGGCATATCCAGCATTTTTCTATTTTTTCGTCTTTGCGCAGGGTGTTTTGAATCAGCTGCTGGGTATCTTCGCGCAGCGTGTTGAGAATTCGGGCTGTTGTCGGGAAGGGGCCATCCCATTCCTGCATCATTTCGAATCTTTTCTGCCGCTTCTGCAGGTTCTGGGCGAGCAAGCTCGGAACCATATCGGGAATTTTGCTGAGAACAGGGCTGAAGCCGATGCTCTCGCTGAAATATTCGGCAATCTTTTTTTTCAGCTCAGATGAGCTGATCTTTCCGAAATCTATATACCAGCTCTGCTTGTTAAAATTACTGGCAGCCATCTTTGCCGCCATGACTATCTGCATATCCTCATCAAGCATCGCATGCAGAGCAAGATAGTAATCGGATTTTTCCTTCATTTCGCTCTGTCTGATATTGATCAGGGCGCTTATCTTGTTCTGTCTTGTCATTCCGTTGAACACGGAAAACTTTACACCCATCTTCCCCTCCGGTTTTGGACAAAAAATGCTGAATTGTATCCTGCTTATGATAAAATGTTTTGTGAGGATTAACAAGCAGTTATGCTTAGCTTGCCAAAAATGGTTGTGATTGCGCGCAAAGTCGGATTGTTGCTGGTAGCACTTTTTCTGGTCCTGCTTCCGGCCGCGTCTGTTTCTGGTCTGCCGCCTGCCGATGACAGCCTCTGGGTTGAAGCTGAATTCGCAGTTAAATCAGGAAACCGCGTCGAGTCTCTTCGTCTTCTGCGGCTTTGCGTTCTTGGCCGCTTAAATCTTCCTGACAGCGAATTGATGTTGCGGCAGGCCCTGGCATCAGAAGCCGCGGCAATTTGTGCCGGCCGTCCGATCAATGAGCTGAGACCGGCAGAGCTTCAGGAATTTCACAAAGTGCAGAGTGAAATCTGCGGCCTGGCTGTTGCTGATGCCGGCGACTGGCTTCTGTTGCTGAAAGCCAGCATGGCTATCCCGGGTTCGCAGAATCTGGTGGTCTCGGGACAGGCTTTTTTAGAAGCGGTACAGCGCGGCCTGCCGGTGGCGATAAACCAGGACTGGCGAACTATTCTTGAGAAACTTGATAATGAGCTGGTTCGCGATGAGCAGGTTCTTTATCGTCTTCAGATAGCCACGATCTTTGCCGGTCTGGAGCCTGGGTCAAAAGTCATGCAGCAGAAACTGGCTGATGCCAGGCTGGTTGCCGACGCCAAGGCAGTAAAAATCATCAGATTTGCCGAGGTCGAAATGGCGCTTGGTAATCTGGCCGCTGCCAGAGACTGTCTTGATCAGGTACGTAATTTTGATCCCGCTTATTCAGGTCTGGAAGAAATGTACCGGCAACTCGCAAAGGCCGAGCGTATCGACGAAATACTGGTGCAGGCGAATGATGCCCTGGTCAGCAAGAACTTTGATGAGGCAAAACGCAGGGCAGATGAGGTTTTTAGCCTCGATCCGAACAATTTCTTCGCGCGCAGAATAGTAGAGCAGGTCGAGGAATCACGGCAACGCCCAACTGGCGCTGCTATGACCGAAGCCGATCGGGTGCAGCTTAAAATCCGTCGCCTCGAAGCTGATCTGCGCTTCGCCGAAAAAGAGGAAGACCTTCTGCAGATAAGCATCTGTCTGCGCGAAATACTCATGCTTAAAAGCGATCCTGCCTTTGCGCTCAAACTTGCAGAAGTAGAAGAAGAGATCGCTTTTTCCCGCCTCAAATCAGAAGAACGTCTGGCTGAAGCTGAAATCCTTTTCAGAAAAGGCGAATATGCCAGACTCAGGCTTTTTCTCAACCGCAATCCCGGCCTGATGAATTCACTCGAAAAAATGCTGCAGATCTGGGAAATGAGGCTGATGGCCAATTTTGCAACCGGTTTTCTCGAGCCGGCGCGCCTGCGTGAGTCTGCGCTCGAAATAAACCGGCGGGCCGGCCGCAGTTTTTATGCAAGCTATGTGCTGATGCGCCTTGATATGGCTGATAACAAATTTGCTGATGCGCAGGCCCATTACAAGATTGCTGCCGAACTAAAACCTGGCGATGCCAGTCTGCGCTGGCCCGGCATGCTGCTCTGGGCGCACGGCGATGGTCGCCCGGCGGCCGTAATCGTTCTGATCATACTGTTTCTGCTGCTGATCAAAATGGTCGTGCCGTTCTTTACCTGGTTCGAATCCACTTACTGGTGGCGGATTTCGCTGCTCTCAAATGTGTTCCCGTCTCTGGCCATAGGTTCGCTGGAAAGCTGCTTTGGCGCGGTAAAAGAGCGAGGTGAGCGCATAACACTGTTCACACTTCTCATGCAGAGCTGCTATCGGGTCGGTAAATACGAAAAGGCATTGCTCTATGCAGAAAATCTTCTCGAACTTGTTCCCGGCAGCGCCGCCGCTCTCGAAATGCGAAGCAGAATCAAAGGTCGAACCGCAAAAGCCGTCAGCAGTCAGGAAAAGGACGCGAAACCTGTTGCTGCACACAACGAGCCGCCAGTCGAAGAGCCCCGCGAGATAGAGGCCGTGACGATTTCGTCTGATGAATACGATGCCGACGACGGTTATTCTGATCAGCCGCCGGCGGCACCGGAAACCTTCGAAGCATCTGAGACCTTCGAAGCCCCTGAGACCTTCGAATCACCGGTGTCCGCAGAAACTGCCGCAGAGATTGAAGATCCGGAGATGCCTGCAGATCCAGACGTTCAGACAGCGCAGCATGAAGTTATCGAACCTGCACACGCCCCCCAGGAACCTGCTCCGGTTTATCCCGCCAATGACAAGGAGAACGAAATGATCTGGTATGATGACGAGGAAGAACGGAAACGAAAGACTGAAGGCGTTGCCGAAGTCATGGTTGATCTGTTCAACGCTTTTCTTTCAGATAAGCCCGCGGAGCCGGTCGATGACCCTGTTGAAGATCCGGTTGGCGAAGCCGTTGCCGGGGTTGAACAGGTCGAAACTCCCGACGACCGGGTAAGACGGCGGCTGTTTGCTGAGCTCGATTCTATTGAAGCGCCCGGATCGCCCTCTGAAGCCTGGCTTAAATGCGATGGTGCTTCGCGGCTCCCACAATTATTCAGAGATCTCGACCAGGAAAGGTGAGGAGATGGGACGGCGCAGAATTGCCCGTTTCATCAGGACGGGCGAATATCAGATGACCAGACACGCTTACGATCAGATGATAGCGAGAGATATCTTCATCAGACAGGTTGAAGACGCGATTCTGAATGGTCGGGTTGCCAGGCGATGGCCAGAGCGTGACGGTGAGAAGCTGGCGATCATCGGCGAGCGTTTCAATGGCGATTTTATAAAAGTTGTAGTTAAAGACACTGAAATTCCCAAGGTTATAACGGTATGCTACCCATATGAAGAACTTGATTAAATCACTACTTGCAGTAACCATGCTGGTTGCCATGCTGGCTGCCGGCCCGGCCCGGGCAGTCGCTGTAACTCTCAGCGAATCCGAAGTGCAGATGATGAACCGGATCAGCGCATATCTCGACACCAGGCCGGAAGGCCCGGCGCTGCGGCTGATCGAGACTGCCATGAAAAGCCGGAATCCGGCTCTGCGCGGCATGACGGCGCTGATTCTGTTCCGGCATTACGGCAAGGATTTCCGCTCTCTGCTGTTGCGTAATTTTACGCTGAATCAGGCTGTCGATCCTTTTGCCGCCGAAAAAAAAGTGCTGGTCAAAATCGAGAATGTCGAGCGGCTTCTTGGCGGCTATCAGACTATGCTGGCAAAATTCAGAGATGAACGGCTCCGCCAGCTGTTTTTGTTTTATCATTTTCGTCAGAAACAGGTGTACATGCTTGGAGCCTCTGACGAGAAGCTTTCGCTCGCTGCGTTTTATCGAATTGGTCTGTTTGAGCAGACTCTCGGTTTCCGTCACGATGTAATCGCTCTGGCAGCCGCGGCTGACCGCTGAGACTTTATTTCGAATCCGGCGCCGACGATTTGCGTTGGTATAGATATTGAACGAACCATTCTAGTTTGCAGGAGGGGTTTTATGAAAAGAATTCTGGTCATCATGCTGTTTCTTTGTCTGGCAGCGTCTTTGTCGGCGCAGATTCCGGCCATTCAGGTCAAAAATGCCGGGGAAGAGCCGGTCAGACTGGCAGATCTGGCCATGCGCGTGCGCATATTCGGTCATCTGGCTGAATCTACCATGACCATGAAATTCTATAACCCGAATTCTCGTGTGCTCGAGGGCGAACTTGAATTTCCGATGCCTGAGGGCGCGGTAATGTCAGGCTATGCGCTCGATATTAACGGTGACCTCGTTGAAGGTGTTGCCGTCGAAAAGCAGAAGGCCCGTGAAATATTCGAGACTGAAGTCCGCAAGGGTGTTGACCCTGGTCTGGTCGAGAAGGTTAAGGGCAACAATTTCAAGACCAGGGTTTATCCGCTCAACCCAAGAGGTTACCGGACCGTCCAGGTTACTTATCTTACCGAACTCGCCATCGATGACGCGAGTGCCCGCTATCGCGTGCCTCTGCAGCTCAGCCGGGCCACTGAACGCTTCAGTCTGCGTGTCGAAGTGCTCAGCACTGACCAGCAGCCGAAGATCAAGATCGAAGGCCTGCAGCCGTCAGATTTCAGCCGCATGCAGTCCGGCTGGTTCAGCGAGGTTGCAGCCAACGGTCAGGAAATTAAATCGGAACTGCTCGTCGATGTGCCGTTGCCTGAGACCGGTTCGGTTTTTGTCGAGAAGTCGGCCGACGGCCAGTATTATTTCAGCGTGCAGGGAGTTATTGCGCGCCGTGGCGCCAGTCCTGCCAAACCCGCCGAACGTATCGTCGTGCTGTATGACGCTTCCGGCTCAGCGGCAAAACGCGATCTTGCCAACGAAAAGAAGTTTATTTCTTCACTGCTGGCTTCAGAGCGCGTTGCCGGCAAGGTCGAAGTAGAATTCATCGAATTCCGCAACAAGCCCGGCAAACCAGTACCCTTTGCGCTTGCGCGTGGCGATGCAAAAGCATTGCTCGATCATATCGATTCAATCAGATTCGATGGCGGCACATCTTTTGCCGGTCTTGGCGAAGGCGTAAAAAAGCCTGACTTTTACCTGCTTATCTCAGACGGGCTAAATACATTTGGTCGCGCTGTCGTGCCGGCGCTCGATGCCCCGGTTTATGCGCTCGCCAGCAGTGATGGCGCTGATTATGGCTTTCTTCAGACCCTCTGCCGCAAAACCGGCGGCGCTCTGCTGAACCTTAAAAATGTCGATATCGATCGCGCGGTGAAGCTGATTGGCGCTGCATTCTTCGGGCTGGTCAACCGCAAGGCTGGCGCTGGTCTTGATGAAATTTATCCGGCCGGGGTAGTTCCGGTGCATCCTCATTTCATGCTGGCGGGCACCCTCGATAAGGACGAGTCTGAGCTGTTGCTGCAGTTCGGCGGCCATGATGCAGATAATATCGATCGCAAATTCACGATCAAAAAGAGCGATGCCGTGAACGGCGAATTCTTGAGACGTTTCTGGGCCGGCCGCAAAATCGACGAGCTGATGGCACAGAAAGACAAAAATCGCAGCGAAATCGTCGCCCTGAGTAAGAAACACTCGATAGTGAATGAATTTACTTCTCTGCTGGTGCTCGAAACGATCGACCAGTATCTCGAACATCGTGTGGTGCCGCCGGCATCGAAGCCAGAATGGCGCAAACAGTATTTTGACGTGCTCGAAAAAGAAGATGCCGCTCTGGCGAAAACTCGCGACGATAAACTGGTGACAGTAATCGCCATGTGGGAAGAACGCCTGCGCTGGTGGGAAACCGATTTCAGCAAAGCTGAAGTCTCGAGCCCGGAAAAGAAAAAAAGCAGTTTGCAGGGTGGGGCATTGGGCGCGCCACGCTCACGCAATGGCGATAGCGACAGCATGATTCCGCAGTCTCCCGCGCCAATGGAGGAATCAGTTGAAGGTTTTGAAAGTGATGCCGGCGGCGCTGACGAAGTGATGAGCGTGCAGTCTGCCATGGATGCTTCACCGGCTCCGTCGCTTGCGCGCGAGTCATCGAAAGCCATGGACAAAGAAGAATCCGGGTCTTCTCGCCCGGTTAATCCCGGTGTTGCCATCAAGCCCTGGCAGCCTGATACACCGTATGTAAAGAAGATTAAGGCGGCAAAAGACCCGTATTCAGCTTATCTAGACGAAAAGGCTGAATACCTCATGTCACCGGCTTATTATCTCGACTGCGCTGATGTGTTTATCGGTCTGAAGCAGAACGATACCGCGCTGCAGGTTTTGTCGAACATCGCCGAGCTCGAACTCGAAAATCCGGCTCTGATGAGAATTCTGGCGCATCGCCTGGCGCAGATCGACGAACTTGCGATCAGCGCCGCCATCTTCGAGGAAGTCCTTGAAATGCGGCGCGAAGAGCCGCAGTCATACCGCGACCTGGCGCTGGTTCTCGGTCGTATGGGCGAATACGTGCGGGCAGTCGAACTGCTCTACGAAGTAGTGCTCAAGAGCTGGGACGGCCGTTTCCCTGAAATAGAAGTCATCGCGCTCGAAGAAATGAACAACCTGATCGTGCAGGGCAAACGTAAGGGCATCAAGGACTTCAAGGTCGATGAACGTCTGGTCAAGCCGATCGACGTCGATCTGCGCATCGTCATGACCTGGGATGCCGATTTGACCGATATGGATCTCTGGGTTATGGAGCCAAGCGGCGAAAAGGCCTTCTACAGCTATCCGCGCACCCAGATCGGCGGCCTCGTGTCGCGCGACTTCACGCAGGGCTACGGTCCAGAAGAATATATGATCAAAAGGGCCCGTCATGGCATGTATGAGG
>CAZMWO010000027.1:0-16384 GCA_964569565.1 uncultured bacterium
GCCTTCTACTGGGCGGCTCTGGCTCTCATTCAGCTCGAAAATACCGCAAAAGCGAAAGAGATGCTCGAAAAAGCTCTTGAACTCAATCCTGATTATGCTGACGCACATTTTCAACTCGGCATGCTTCTGCGATCAAAAGCCAGAAAAAAAGCCCGTACACATTTTAATAAAGCGTTATCGTTGAATCTGCGACCATCTTTTGCTAGAATAGCGCAACAGCTTGTTGACGAACAAAAATAACGATCAGGACAAATAGATGGACCAGGCGGCCTTTAAGAAGAGTTTTCCCGCTTTTCCGAATAGTGAAGAAGCGATGGAAAAGCTATGCCGCATGCTCATCAACGAAAACGTCGTCAATCACGCAATCTGGGAAGAGCTGACAACCGCCCACCCAGAACCAGCTGATTTCATAGAGGCCCTGGCCTGTCTCGAGGACATCACTGAAGAGATTCTTGCAAAAAAAGAGGCCGAGATTCTCAATGTTCCCTTCATCAAGATTGACGAAATCGACATTCCGCAGGATGCCTTCAAACTGATCGATCTCAAGTTCATCAAAGAACGCCGCATCATTCCGATCAAGATCAACGGCGCCGAACTGATTGTAGGCACAGTCGAACCGGGCAACAGCCAGCTTCTTGTCGGCACCAACGCTACTCTGGCGCTTCGCCCCGCCAAGGTTCTCGGCGATGCCCTCGACAGCAAGATCGCCCAGAAAAGTGGCGAAAAGCAGACAAAGAACGCCAAGGGCCCGCGCAAAAGGCTTGGCGACATTCTCGTCGAATCGAAATATTGCTCGGCCGAGCAGCTTAATGACGCGATTCAGGGCGCCAAGAACGACAAAATCCGCCTCGGCGCCTATCTGGTAAAACATGGCGTTCTCACCAACAAGCAGCTGTCAATAGCCCTTTCCAAGCAGTTCAACATTCCGTTTGTCGATCTCGACGAAAGTCTGGTCGATCCGGTACTGGCCACCCTTCTGCCTAAGAAACTCTGTCACGAACAGATCCTTTGCCCGGTCAAGCGCGAGAACAACAAGCTGGTTCTGGCAATGACCGACCCGACCGATATCATCACCATCGACCACGTCGAAATGATGACAGGTATGCGGGTTTCTCCGGTCGTCAGTTCTGAACTGTCAATCATGTCTGCCCTCGGCAACCTCTACGGCGAAAACGTCGATGCCCTGGCCGACAACATCGGCAGCGACCTTGGCGGTCAAGACGAGGACGGCCTCGACATGGGCGAAAACGATGCCCCCATCATCAAGCTGGTCAACCTGATTCTGACTCAGGCCGTCAATATGAATGTTTCAGACATTCACATCGAAATTTACGAACATGAACTGCGCATCAGATTTCGTCTCGACGGTATCATGAAACTTTTCATGACGCCGGCCCGCGCCGCGCATGCGGGTGTCGTCAGCCGCATCAAGGTTATGGCCAATCTCGACATCGCCGAAACGCGCCGACCACAGGATGGACGCATCAAGCTCAACATGCAGAACCGCAAGATCGACCTGCGCGTTTCCTGCATTCCCTGTATCTGGGGCGAAAAAATCGTCATGCGCATCTGCGACCAGGGCAACCTCAGAGTCGATCTCAAAGATCTCGGCTTCGAGCCTTTCGTTCTCGACAGGTTCATGGAAGGCGTGAAATGCTCGAACGGTATCGTGCTGGTAACCGGCCCAACCGGATCCGGGAAAACCACCACCCTTTATTCATCTCTGTTTCTGCTGAATAACCCTGCGATCAACATCATGACGGCAGAAGACCCGGTCGAATACAACCTCATGGGTATCAACCAGGTGCAGTGCCACCCCGACATCGGCCTCGACTTTTCGGCGGCTCTGCGCTCTTTCCTGCGCCAGGATCCCGACGTCATCATGCTCGGCGAAATCCGTGATTTCGAAACGGCGTCTATCGCTATCAAAGCCGCAATGACCGGCCACCTCGTCATTTCGACGCTGCATACCAACGACGCGCCGGCAACTGTCGCCCGCCTGCTCAACATGGGCATTGAACCCTTCAGTCTGTCGACTTCACTGCGTATCGTGCAGGCTCAGCGTCTGGTCAAAAAGGTCTGCAAAACCTGCGCCCAGGAATACAAGGCCGACAAAGACCTGCTGCTGTCTCTTGGCATCGATGCCCGCCTGCTCAAAAAGCTGCACCTCGATGACAGATACCAGATCGACAACCTCATCTTCCGCAAAGGAACCGGATGCCCGGACTGCGACAATATCGGCCTCAAAGGCCGCCAGGGCATCTATGAAGTTCTTACCATGACCCAGAAATTCCGCGAACTCATCGAAACCAGGGCCAATACAGAGGAAATGCGACGCCAGGCGCTGATCGACGGCATGCTGTCTCTGCGCGAATCAGCCCTCTACAAGCTGATTACCGGAGTTACGACTGTCCAGGAAGTATTCAACACGACTGTTGATGCCGGTGGCGATGATAAATCCGAAGAAGAAAAGAAACCGAAGATGGCCGAAGAATCTTCGCCAAAAATTTTCATGCCGGCAACGACAACTATACCGGCGACGGGTGGTGTCGCGATTGCCGACGGCGGCTCGATCAATAACCTGTCCCGCGAACTGCACGAATTCACCAGCATGCTGGCCAGAGTTTCCGGGGTTAACGAAGCACCGGCAGTTGCTGCCACGGCAATCAACAAAGAGATTCTCAAGCACAACATAGTCGCCCCGCTCGAACAGATTCGCGCCCAGGCCGGAAAAACAGATCAGACCGACAAAGTTCTGCCATTGATTCAGGCTCAGGGCCAGAAAATGGATTATAACGTCAGAAATCTGATCTCGCACCTTGCCGAGATCAAGCCAAAACTCGCTAAAATGCAGCTCAACCAGCTCATCGAAAAAGAAATCTTTGCCGGGCTCAAAAACCATGTTGTCACCGCCCGGCTGCTTTCGGGCATCAAAGAAATCGGCAAGAACCTCAAGGTTTCCAAAAGCCTGCCGGCTGACCTGCCGCAGGTGCAGATCGACCCTGAGTCATTTGCCACCATTGCCAGCAACCTGTTCATCAATGCGCTGATCGGCCTCGGCAGCAAGGGTGGCGAAATCAAGGTGGTCACCAGAATCAAGCCCAAAACCACCGACCGCATCGAATTCATCATCTTCGACAGCGGCAGAGGAATATCGGTCGAACAGCAGGCCAACCTGTTCAAACCGTTCTCATCGACCGACAAGTCCTCTCTCGGTCTTGGTCTCGCCGTCACCAGAAAACTGGTATCGCTGTGTCATGGCGATATCAGCATTAAAAGCACACCTGACACCAGCACCCTGGTTACCGTCGAACTTCCGGCGGCAACCTGACCTTGTAACCAGCCAGAATCTGGCTGAATCTGACAAATGACCGGGGGCAACCTGTGAAAAAATCTGTTTTTCTCCTTTTAAGCGTCTTGATCCTTACCCTGCCTGTCATCGCCCGGGCCAACGAAATCATTCTGGCCAACCTTTCCGATAAGTTCGGCCAGATCAGCCATCGCGACCTCGAAACTCATCAGGAATTCGTTTTTTCAGGTGAATTCACCGATATCGAACACGCCCTCAACCTGACCAACTCAAACGACATGTACGTGCAGTTCGCCTCGGTCAGCGCGCGCGAAGACGGCAAGGCCGCCATCATGATCAGAGTCAGCCCGACGCGAAACGATGCCAGTCGCCACTTCGCCACCTTCTGCAACATTCTCAGACCTGGCATGTTTTCCTGGAAATCCGGCAGCGTGCCTGAAAATATGGCCGTCTTAACTACCGTCGAAACCAGCTTTGACAACTCAGTTGCACTACAGGGGCTCACTCTCAAAAGCAGCCTGATTTTTTCGCATCTTTTTCCGCTGATCGAACGCACCGGTGAACTCAGAGACCCCTTCTTTTCGCGGGGTTCCTATTCAGACACCAAGGCCGGCCGCGTCATGGATTTCACTGTTCTCTGCCAGTGGTGAACCGCAATACATGAATCATGAGTGACCCTGTCCGCATTCAGAAACTGCTGTCCGGATGGGGCATCGCTTCGCGCCGTGGCATCGAAAGACTTATCGAAAACGGTCGCATCGAAATCGACGGAACCCGCCTGACAACTCAGGGTTTCTCGATCGACCCCGACAATCTGCCCGAAATCAGAATCGATGGCAAAGTCATCAGGCCGCCGACACAACAGCTGCCGGCAATTTACATCTTTCACAAGCCGCTCGGCGTGGTAACCACGCTCAAAGACGAGCGCGGCCGCCAGACCATCGGCGATTTCCTGCCTGCCGACCGGCGCCTTTACCCGATCGGCCGCCTAGACCGTGATTCAACCGGTCTTCTACTGATCACCGACTATGGTGAACTGACCAACCGTCTGCTGCACCCCTCTTATAAGGTCGAAAAAGAGTATATCGTCAAAATCGATGGTGAGCCTCTCAGCACTGATGAACAGAATCAGTTCAGACAGGGAGTGGCAATAGAAGAGGGAATTACCGCGCCATGCCGGTTGCGCCAGCTCGCCGACCCGCAATGCTACTCAGTGATCATCAGTGAAGGCAAAAAACGTCAGGTCAGACGTATGTTTGCCAGCTTCAGACGACCGGTCGTCAGTCTGCACCGTATTCGCTTCGGCCCGCTGCAGCTTGGCAATCTGCCAGCCGGTGAGTTGCGGCCACTGACCGCAGAAGAAAAATCAGCCCTGCTGCAAGCAGCAGGGCTGACATAAACAACGACAGAATCAGCTCTGTGGCAGCAGCAGCTTTTCCCGGAGTCGCTTCAGGTGTGGAGCAACTCTGGTTTCGGCCATACCGCCCGCCTGCAGCTTGAGCCAGATCGAGGCTGCCTGTGCCAGCAGACCGCTCTTTTCGAGGCGCCAGGCATAAGCTACCGAGGGTGTTGCATCTTCGACATGCAGAGTGATCGGCAGAATTCCGCTGCTGCCCTTGATGTTCAGGTTGAAGTTCTTTTCGACCACCGGTGTCTTGAAATTAAAATCGACCCAGCCGCCAAAGCTGTCGACGACCTTGATATCATAATCTTCAACTTCGAGACCAGTATCCTGCGGCGAAACTTTTGTCAGTATTTCTTTCGGCAGAGCAAAGCAGGCTTCGACCATAACCAGGGTCTGCGGCATTACGTTGCGCTTTTTCTCATTATCATTCTTTACCTGCGAATCTAACCTGTCTTCAGATTCTTCATCAGATGATGAAATCTTCGTAACCGGCATCGATGAAACCGGCATTCTGGCGTCAGCACCAGACGGGGCCGGAGCAGGCTCTTCTTTTATTTCTATCGAAAGACCCGGACTCATGTCTCTCTTTTCACGGCTGAGTTCGAAGGAAACAGCCTTGGTGCCGCCGGTATCGAAAGCTTCCTGCAGGCTCGAGGACGGTCCGCCTTCGACATGATCGGAAATCACTGCCCCGACCTGGTTCTGCATCGAACCAGCCAGGCCGAGATCGGCTGAAACCAGTTTTATCGGCATGGATACGACATCCTGCCCTTCCACTTTGTCTTCGCTGATCCTGACCTGAGCAGAGGCGCCGATATTGTATTCGACGTTGCCGGCAAGATGAATGATGGTCAATTCTGAATCGGCCCCGGTAGTGACTTCGGCCCCGGCCGGCAGCATTTCGGCAACCTCAAGTTTCCATTCATGGCTTCGGCGGTCTTCGTCTTTGGCCTGACTTTCATCAGCAACCGGTTCGACCCAGCTGGCAGTCGCCGTGCCGGTCAATGCCGTAATCAGAGCTACGTCTTCACCTGCCGCATGCACTGAAGCAGTCAGTATCAGACAAATCAGAACCAGTTTAACTATCTTTGCCGTCATATTTCACTCCTGATCGGAAATCGTATAAAGTTCGATTTCAGCGGTCTTGCCGCGAATGCTTCGTTTGCCGAGAAATCGCCATTGCACCTGCTGACGGATCAGCGAAGTAAGCTGGCCACTTACTATTATAGATGTTTCGAACTCTTTGTTCAATGATTCCATGCGCGAGCATGTATTAACGGTGTCACCGATAACGGTAAACTCGGTTTTACGGGTCGAACCGATGTTACCGAACACCGAGTCACCAATATGCAACGCTATGCCAACCTTGAGTTCCTCACCGTGGCTTATTGCCCTGAATTCTGGCGAATCTGAATATGCTCTGATTTCCAGGGCCGCTTTCAGGGCATTGTCGGCAAAATCGCCGTCTTCGACCGGCGCGTTGAAAAAGGCCAGCAGTCCGTCACCGAGAAACTTGTCGACAACACCGCGATGCCGCATGATCATTTCGGTGATCACGCTGAAATAAGCGTTGAGAAACTTGACGACTTCATGTGCATCACGCTTTTCGCTGAAAGTTGTGAAACCTCTGATATCAGCGATCAGAATACATAGCTGCCGCCGCTTTCCTTGCATGAAGTCGCGGTCATCCGAAGCCAGAACCTGATGCAGAACGCTGTCGCTGACGTAACGGCTGAATATCTGGCGAACTCGGCGGCGATCGATGTATATCGAGCGGTAGGCAACGATACCGGTGCTGGCTACGAAAGTTACAAGCAGCAGCAGCGGCCGGGCCACCGGCAGATAGAACCCGTCGAACCCGAACAGCGAAACAGCAGCCCAGCTGAGAGCAGCAATGAACCCGGTAATGACCGATTGAACGCGGTAATGCAAAGAACCAAGCAGCAGAAGAAACAAGATCAGGCTGACTGCCAGCAATTCACGGGCAAACGCCACCTGCCGCAGAAATCTCCGGTTCAGCAGATTGTCGATGATGCTGGCATGCAGCTCAACCCCTGGCATGAAGCCGAAAGGAGTCGATTTGAAGTCGGTGATACCGGTGAAGCCGACGAGAACGATTTTGCCGGCCAGCTGCGCCTGCAGGCTTTCACCGGCGCGATGGCTTTCGAGCAGCTTTTTAAGTTGCAGCACAGTAAAACTGCCGCGCGGGCCGCGGAAGTTGATATGCTGAAGCGGCACGGCAGGCAGCATGGCAGTCAGCGAAGCAAGCTTGCCGGCCGCCACTACCGACACGGCACTGACCCGTTCACCAGCATGGTCGCTGTAAAGTTCTATGTTTCGCGTCACGCCGTCACGTGCAGTGCCAATATTGTAGTATCCGGTGTTCTCACGGCGCGCGATATGCAGCAACGAAGGATCTGAAAACACCGGCTGATTGCGCTCCCAGGCAAAACCCAGCACCAGCTGAGTTCCTGATCTGATCATTTCGAGCAGAGCTGCTCGAAAGGGCTTATCAAAGCCAATCGCCCGCAGCAGCCGCGGCGACACGCTCTCACCCAGTTCTGCTGCCAGCGAGCGCACATGTTCGCGCAGCACGCTTTCAGAAGTCGGCGAAAAAATCAGGTCGAAAAGCAGCACCGAAGCTGACGCCTGCGTTGCCGCACGCGCCAGTTCCGCGTATATCGGCCCCCAGGCGAACATCGGCCGGGCACCCCAGCTAAGAGTTTCCTGGTCGATGCCAACGATGACGATGCGTGAATCGGTCGGCACAGCGCCGCGATAACGAAAAAGCAGGTCGAGCCAGCGGTTTTCGGCATCATCGACCAGCGCCGGACTGCCAAGATAAAGCAGTAACCCCAGCAATCCGCAGATAATCCAGTTAAGCCAGGAGAATCTCACAACAACAGCCCTTCATATCGAGTTGTCTGCAGTCTACCCCAAACCCCCGATGTAAACAACTGTCTCTCAAATCGCAATCGGTATCGGTATCGAATATCGCTATCGTGCTCGTAATCGTAATCGTAATCGTAATCGCAGAATCCTTGTCTTTTATTCATGGATCCTGCGACTCCGCTTCGCTTCGCGCAGGATGACAAGTTTGTCGTTCTCGCCTGCCCCGACATTGCCGGGGAATCGCCCTCCTCGGCCTGCCTGTCCCAAAAAATCCGCGCAATCTGCGTCATCTGCGGATTACTCTTCTTCGTTCTTCGTTCTTCTTTCTTCTTTCTTCGTGTCTTAGCGGCTTCGTGCGAGTCTTTTCTTCGTCTTCTGTTTTCTGTTTTCTGTTTTCTGTCTTCGTGTCCCGGTGTCTTTGGGCGGGTCTTTCTTCAGGCTTTCAGATTTTTTAAAAATTCGGCTGACAATTACGCCGGCGAAATGTAAAATTACTGCAATCTGAACGTAAGCAAAAGATACAGTCAATGCTTTTAGTCGAATGCAAGGGCAAGGAGGAATGGTATGACTTCCCTACGTATCGAAAAACACCCGGTGTTGAACTTTCCTGAGCGTAAAACCGTCAAGTTCTACTTTGAAGGAAAAGAATACCAGGGCTTCGAAGGCGAACCGATAGCGGCAGCGCTGCATGCAGCCGGCATCAAGACGCTGCGGCACAGTCCGCAGAAAAACCGCGCCCGTGGTTTTTTCTGTGCGATCGGCCGCTGTTCCAGCTGCATAATGGAAGTTGACGGCCAGATCAACACAATGACCTGCATCACTCCGCTCAAAGAAGGCATGCAGGTCAAGATGCAGAAAGGACACGGGTACATCAAACCATGAGCAGAAACACCGAAGTATTCGTTATCGGCGGCGGCCCGGCCGGTATGTCGGCAGCCCAGGTAGCGGCAAAGCTGGGTGCAAAAACCCTGCTGGTAGACGACAGCGCCCGCGTCGGCGGCCAGCTGATCAAACAGACCCACCGTTTTTTCGGCAGCAGCAACCGTGACGCCGGCATTCGTGGCATCACCATCGCCGACAAGCTGCAACAGGATATCAAAGACGTGGCCGACCGCCTGACTGTGCTCGAAAACACGGCAGCAGTCGGTTTTTATCACAATAAGGAAGCCGGCATCCTTTCGCAGAATGCTTACGAACGTGTAACCTACCAGTCCGCGATCGTCTGCACCGGCGCCACCGAAAACAGCCTGACTTTCGAAAACAACGACCTGCCCGGCATTTATGGCGCCGGCGGCGTCCAGACCCTGATGAACGTACATGGCATCAAACCCGGCCAGAAGATTCTGATGGTCGGCAGCGGCAATATCGGCCTGATCGTCAGCTACCAGCTTATTCAGGCCGGCGTCGAAGTTGTCGGTCTCGTCGAGGGCATGCCCACCATCGGCGGCTACCTCGTTCACGCCAGCAAAATCAGACGTCTTGGCGTGCCTATTCATACTTCGCACACCATTCTCAAGGCTCTCGGCACCGATGGCGTCGAAGGCGCCGTGCTCTGCCGCGTCGACGAAAAATTTCAGCCGGTTCCCAATACCGAATTCGAAATCAGATGCGACTGCATCTGTCTCGCTGTCGGTCTGACACCACTGATAGACCTGTTTCAGCAGGCTCAGTGCCGCATGGTTCATGTTGGCGAACTCGGCGGTCTGGTGCCGTTGCATGATTCTTCGATGCGCACCACCAACCCCGACATTTTCGTAGCCGGCGATGCATCAGGCATCGAAGAGGCTACGACTGCGATACTGGCCGGCAGAATCGCCGGCGCCCGCGCCTACGAAGCTGTTCACGGCAAATCGGCCGAGGCCGACGCCATTGTCGCCGAAGCCCGCGAAGAACTGCGCACGCTACGCTCGGGCTCGACCGGCGAACGTATCCGCTGGGGCCGCGAACGCGTGCTCAAGGAGGCTGGAGAATGCTGAAAAACGACGGAATCATCACCCACGAAGAACTCGCCCCGGTATTACCGCCGCCGGCTCGCCTCGAAAAGGGGCCGGTAGCAATAATTGAATGTCTGCAGGATATTCCCTGTGACCCCTGTGTTTCGGCCTGTCCGACCAAAGCCATCAAGATGAAGGAAGGCATCACCGACAAGCCGCTGCTCGACTTCGAAGCCTGTACCGGCTGCGGCCTGTGTATTGCCAGATGCCCCGGCCTCGCCATCTTCGTCGTCAACATGAAACACACACCCGGCATGGCAACGATTTCGATGAGCCATGAACTGCTTCCGGTGCCTGAAAAGGGACAGGAAGTCACCGCGCTAGACCGCGCCGGCAAGGTCGTTGGCAAGGTCAAAGTCGTTCGTGTCATCAATCCGCCGGCCTATGACCGCACTGCCGTAGTAACCGTCGAAGTTCCGGCCGATCAGGTCAATAACATTCGCGCCATCAGGGTATAAGGGAGCCACCACATGAAAATCATCTGCAGATGCCAGGATGTAACCGAAGACGAAATCATTGCCGCCATCAGACAGGGCGCAACCACGATAGACGAGATCAGACGACTGGTCAGGGCCGGCATGGGCCAGTGCCAGGGCCGCACCTGCCGCCGCCTCGTTGCACAGATCATCAGCCGCGAGCTCAAGACACCACCGGCCGAGATCTACCCGCCAACCTTCCGGCCGCCCAACCGCCCGGTTTCGTTCGAACTGATCATGTCCGAACTCGAGCGCCAGGAAGCTGAGAACGGAGAAAAGAAATGAACAGAGCATTCGACGCAGTAATTATCGGCGGCGGTATTCTCGGCATATCAACGGCCTATGAGCTTGCCCGGGCCGGCATGAAAAATGTTTGTGTTCTTGAGCGCCATTATCTGGCAAGTGGTTCAACCGGGCGCTGCGGCGGCGGCTTTCGCCAGCAGTGGAGCACCGAAGCCAACACACTTCTCGCCATGGATTCAGTAAAACGACTCGAAGGCCTCGAAGAAGAGCTTGGCTACCGCACAGAATTTTTTCAGGGCGGCTACCTGATTCTTGCCCACACCCCCGAAGAAGAACAGCAGTTCGCGAAAAACGTCGAAATGCAGCGGCGTCTCGGCCTCGATGTCAATGTCGTCGATCCTGACGAAGCGGTAAAAATCGTACCTTATCTCAATAAAGAAACCATCAGAAAAGCGACCTGGTGCCCGAAAGACGGCCACATCAACCCGTTTCTGCTGACCCAGGGCTATGCCAACGCCGCACGCCGTCTTGGCGTGCAGATCCATCTGTGGACCAACGTCATCGGCATCATGAAAAAAAGCGACACTTTCTTTGTCATGACCGAATCAGGCAACACCTACCAGACGCCACTGCTGTTCAACTGCGCCGGCGGTTTCTCGCGCAGCATTGGCGCCATGCTCAACGTCGAAATTCCGGTCGATCCTTATCGCCACGAAATTCTCGTTACCGAGCCGGTCGAGCGCCTGTGGAACCCTATGGTAATCAGCTTCAGCGTCGGTCTCTACGCCCGCCAGGAAATGAGCGGCGGCGTGGTCATGGGCATGGGAGACCCCAACGAACCGGTCGGCACCTTTGTCGGCAGTTCGATGCACTTCATGTATGAAATGGCCCAGCGCTTCACCAGACTCTTCCCGAAGCTCGACAAGCTGCGCATAGTCAGGCAGTGGGCCGGTCTCTACGAAATGACCGCCGACGCCCAGCCTATTCTCGGCCCGGTCGAAGAGGTCGATAACTTTTATCAGGCTTCCGGATTCTCGGGTCACGGCCTGATGCTGGCGCCGGCCGTCAGCCAGATTCTCGCCGACATGGTCGTCAACAGGCGAAAGAGCGAAGTCGTTGACAGCCTCAACGTAAAACGCCTCTACAACCTCAAAGACGTAGTGAAAGAGAAATCTGTAGTTTAAACTGTCCCGGCGCGGAGTCGCACTTACCAGTCATTCTGCCCGTTGCGAGGTCGCAGAATCCATGTCTTGATCGATTCTCTGGATCCTGCGGCTGCGCGCAGGACGACGAATACGAATACGAATAGCAGAATGAGGGCGGGATAACATACTTTTTATGCCTATCTGCAGAAAATTTCGCGGCGGCGGTACATTGACGGGTGCTGCTTAAATCATTAGAATTACAAAATAATCTCGAATCAGGAGGCTCAATAACGTGATAAGTTTTCACAAGCGAGCGCTTTATCTGGCTCTGGCAGCAGGTATGCTGTTTTCAGGCAGTGTTTTTGCCAGACCGCCAGTCACCACTATTTCAAATGACTCCAACCCTCTCGGCGATAAACCCATCGCCGTCATGGAACCGATAACCGCCGGCAAAGGCAATATCATCGGCGGCTTTCTCGGCAAGGTTCTCAATCTGCCGAAAACTGTCAAACTCGATGACGCCGGCTTCCTGCTTTTCGGTCTTTCGGCTGATGCGATGCAGGTCACTCCGGCTGACGTCAAGTCAGACACCGTCAAAAAAGTTCTGCCATACCTGCTCGACAGCAAGGAAATGAAAGACGTTCTCAAGCTGCGCCGCACTGCGCGCCAGATCCGCTTTCAGGCACTTAAGGACACAGTCAACAAAGCTAAGGAAATCAGCGCCGAACAGAAAACCGGCATCAATAACTTCATGTCGCAGTCGGTCGGTTCACCTGTCATCGTCATGGGCAAATCGCCGCTGCCGAGTTTCATGCCGGCCCCCGGCCCCTGCATGATTCCGATGGGTGCCGAAATGGTCGAAAACAAGAGCGGTAAACGCATTGGTATCGAAACCTCGATGATCTGCATCATGGATATCGGCGAAGGCAAAGAAATTATTTTCTCGGTCGATAACGCCATGCGTAATGACACCCTCGATCTCGTCATTGCTCACGAAACCGCGCATGCGATTCAGTTCGACATGTATGGCAAACTGTTTCAGAAGATTCAGCGCACCAGCTCGAACGGGCACGACGCTCCGATCATTTCCGACGTTGGTCTTGCCTACGTCGAAGGCTGGGCAGAAGCATTCGAAGCGGTTTATGGTCCGGCCAACCTCAAACTTGCCGAAAAAGACCGCAAGAAATACAACATTTCTGAATTCCTCTACGGCCGCCAGGATCCGATTCGCCGCGACCGCTACGTCTGGGCCAACCACACCGGCAAAAAGACCGGTGTTCTCAAGAACGGCCTGCAGCTGATGTCGACCGAAGGTGTCATCGCCGGTCATATCTACGACATTCTTACCAGCCGCGCCATCAATGCTCCATTCGAAAAGATCATCCAGACCATGCTGACATCGCCGATGAACTTCATGGAATTCATCGACAACTACGTCAAACTGTTCCCAGAAGATAAAAAGGTGATCTATCGCATCATTCTCGAGAATTCTCACTATGTGACGATGGATGCCCAGGCAGCCCAGGGATACAAAAATTTCTACGAAAACAAGGTCGCTTACACTCAGAAAAAAGTCAGCAAGGCTGATTTCGACAAGGTGAAAAGCGAATATAAAGCTTATACCGAAGCTCTTTTCGCCAAAGCCATGAAGAGCGGCGACATCTTCGCCAACGTCGGCCCGCAGATGTGGTTTGCCGGCAAAGTCAACCTCAGCGCCCTCAAGCGTGAGCCGACTGCGGCTAAAAAGATCATGGCCAGAGCTTTTGGCAAAAAAGACAAGTTCTATGAATTCAGACTCGACCTCAATACCGCTACCGCTGATATGTTCAGAATGATCGGTTTTGCAGAGGCCGATGCGGCAAAACTGGTAGAAGCCCGCGATAAAGAAGGCTTCTTCAAGGGTGGCAACCCGGTCACTACTATCAAAAAAGTAGTTGGCGACGAAAGATTCGGCAAATACAACGCCGTTCTCAACCTGGCGCCGTATGACCATACCAAAGCCGACGTCATCGCCCAGTATAAAGAGCAGTCTCTCGCCCTCTGGCCCGAAGACATCGCCAAACTGGCCAACTGATTCTGCAGCGAAAAAGCCGCCCGAACGGGCGGCTTTTTTTATTTAACCGGTTGGCTGGTTACTGTTTCAGCGGCGGTTCTGCCAGCCGCTTTCCCACCAGGTACGCGAATTGGCGCGACAGAGAACGATAGGCTTGCTCTGCGGCCTTACCGATACTGCCAGTGCCCCGACGATTCTCGGCACCATGGTTTCCGGCTGGGCTTTGGCATGACGACGACTGAGATAGAATTCAGAAAATAATGAGTGTTTAAGCATCAGCTGCTCCTCAGGCCAGGGCGCGGACCACGATGCGCACGGCAGAGGTTTTCGAGATCGACTTCGAGTTCACGCAGCTTGCGGTCGATCGCGTTGAGGCGGTCGATTTCTTCGCGGCATTTTTCCGAAATCTCTTCTTCAACGATCTTTTCTTCGCGCTTGAGCGCTTCGATCGAATTCTGTATCAGTTTCATGCGCAGCTTCTCTTCGTTGTTCAGCTGCAGCTCAGGTTCAGGATCACGCGTCTTGAACAAAGGGATGAGCACACCCATCTTGGCCCTCCGTCTTAAAGTTTGCCGACTGTCTTCTACAGCGACTTCTATTCTATCGGCAAACCCCGGCCAATATCTTAGCGACTCAATTACAGCTTGCGCTGACAGGCCGATTAGAGTAAATTCTTTGACATATAGAGAACTGAAAGGAAGCAGATATGTCATTCAGGTCAAAGCATTTCCGATTTTTCATCGTTCTATTTCTTGCGATCGCAGCCCTGGTATCAGCGCAGTCTGATACTAAGCCGAAAAATATAATTTTCCTGATCGGTGATGGAATGGGCGTTGCGCATGTCACTGCCGCAAAGATAGTCAAGGGCAGCATCGATATGGAACGCTGCAAAGTCATGGGCATGCACATGACCGCATCCGCCGACAACCCGGTCACCGATTCTGCCGCTGCCGGCACCGCGCTGGCAACGGGTTTCAAAACCAATAACGATGTCGTCGGCCTCTGTCCCGAAGGCAAGCCGCTGAAAAACCTGATGGAATATGCCCGCGAAACCGGCAGAGCAACTGGCGTTGCCGTGACGGTCATACTTACCCATGCGACTCCAGCCTCTTTTTATGCGCATCACAAGGCCCGCTATCATTACGATATCATTGCCGATCAGATGCTCGAATCGGGTCTCGACGTGATGATCGGTGGTGGCTGGGATAACTTCTACCCGAAGACCTTCACCGGCAGCCGTCGCAAAGACGATCGCAACCTCGTTCTCGAACTGCGCAAAAAGATGCCGGTAGTAACGACTTATGAAGCACTGACGCAGGCCTATGGCATCAGGCAGATTGCCGCCATTCTCGATGCCGGGCACCTTCCGTATGCTTCGAAAAGAAATTATACGCTTGGCAACCTTACCGACAAGGCGATCAGCCTTCTCAAACAGAACCAGAAGGGCTTCGTTCTCATGGTCGAAGGCTCGCAGATCGACCTGGCCGCCCATGCCAACGACATGCAGCGTGTAATCGACGAAACCCTGGATTTTGATACTGCCGTTAAAAGTGCTCTCGATTTCGCCGAAGCTGACGGCAACACTCTCGTAGTGATCACCGCCGACCACGAAACCGGCGGTCTGAGCTTTCCTTACAAGTCTATCGAAGGCAACAAAATAGTCGCCGGCAAATTTTCGTCTGACAATCACACTGCTGCCATGGTTCCGGTGTTCGCCTTCGGGCCCGGCGCCGAAAAGTTCGGTGGCATTAATGATATCGCGCATATCGGAAAAACTCTGATCGAACTGGTAAAGAACGATGGCGAACCCTGCAACTGAGCCCAAACCGGTCAGGCTGTCGACTCTGCTGGTGATTATTGCCGCGCTGCTGCTGATGTTTGCCGGGTTCAGAAACGACGAGCACGCCAGCTACTTTCAGAAAGCCATCATGGTGTGTACACAATGCATAGGACTTGGTTGAACTTCAGGTTCTGGGTGCAGGCCGTCGCCACCCTGCTCACCAACGCCTACCTCAAGGGCTTCAAGGCCGGCACGCTCTATACCGGCTCACTCAAGCATGTCTGCGTACCGACTCTCAACTGCTACAGCTGCCCGGCCGCCATGTATTCGTGCCCGATCGGCGCGATTCAGGTCACTGTCGCCGGTGCCGGCGGGCTTGACATAACAGCGACCCAGGGTTTGTGGGCAAGGCTGGTCGCGATTTCGACTTCGCTGCCGATGCTGACCATCGGCTTTCTCATGCTGGTCGGCGGTGTTGTCGGCCGCGCGGCCTGCGGCTGGATCTGCCCGTTCGGCTGGTTTCAGGAACTGCTCAACAAGATTCCGTCGCCTAAATTCAACGGGCCGCAATTTTTGAAATACCTCAAGTATATCGTTCTGATCGTCTTCGTATTTCTGCTGCCGGCGTTCTGGCTCGATGAATTCGACGGTGGTTCGCCGACTTTCTGCAAGTTCATCTGCCCGGCCGGCACGCTCGAAGGCGGCCTGCCGATCGCTTTTCTGCAGCCGCAGATCCGCAGTCAACTCGGCTGGTTGTTCACCTGGAAATCCTCACTGCTGGCACTGATTATTGTGCTGTCGGTGTTTTTCCGGCGGCCGTTCTGCCGCTGGCTCTGCCCGCTCGGAGCCTTTTACGGCCCGCTGAACAAGGTCAGCCTGTATAAGCTCGAAATCAACAAAGACGCCTGCATCGAATGCGGCGCCTGCTCGAAAAAATGCCCGGTCAGCCTCGATGTGCCGCGCCAGCTCGACAACGCCGAATGTCTGCGCTGTCTCGAATGCAAAACCATCTGCCCGGTAAAAGTCATCAGCCTCACCGGCCCCGGCCTCAAAGAACGGCTCTTCGGTATAGCCAAACGGTCCGGC
>CAZMWO010000028.1:0-16189 GCA_964569565.1 uncultured bacterium
TTCAACAGATAACAATATACCTGGTGAATGAGGTACAGTCGTAGAAAATTCATCTGAGCAAAAAGCTGGGAATAGTGTTATCTTATCTGGTCAGGGCGTACTGCTCAGAGTATCAAATAATGTGCGAGGGATTCTATGGCCGCGAAGAGTCAGATTAAAGTCGACATTGCAATACAGAACGAGCTCGAAGATCTGGTTACCGAACTGCGTTCGACGCTTATCACCAAACGACTGAAAGCGGTCAAATCGCTGGGTCGGCTTAAAACGCCAATAGCGGTAGAACCTCTTACCAAAATTCTGTCAGACCGTTCACGCGAAGTCAGATGCGCCGTCATCGAAGCACTGAGCCTGATCAACCCGCCGAACCTTGCCGAGATTCTTCAACCACTGGCAAGAGACAAATCAGCCGATGTCAGGATCCGTGTTGCACATTCGCTCGGCAGCTGTGACAGCGACGAATCCATAGAAAGCCTGATGGCACTCATCCGCGACCAGCGCGACGAGGTTGCCAACATGGCGGCCCGCAGTCTGGCCCGTCACCCGCGCGCCAGCCTGGCATTACTGATCAGGCTTTTTGGCGACAAGTCATGGAAAATACGATCAAGAGCCGCATCAGCTGTCACCAGAATGGGCAAGGGTGGCATAGAAGCTCTTAAACTGGCAATAGATGACAATGACTCGAACATCAGATTCTGGGCAGCAATATGTTTAGGGCACCTGCGCGACCGTTCACATGCCAGAATTCTGCTTGAGAAACTCCAGGACCGTGATATTGGTGTGCGTATCGCAGCCCTGCGCGCACTGCGCGAAATAGGCGACCCGAATGTGGCAGCAAAACTTTTTGAAGCACTTTCTCAGCCTTCTGAGCAGATTCGCGATCTGATCTATGAGATTCTCAAAGATTTCGGCACCCATTCGATACCGTATCTCATGGAATCACTGTCGAGCGAATACTGGATGGGCAGATCCCTGGCCGCACAAGCCCTTACAGATATGGGCAGCGAAGCGGTATTCCCACTGGTCGCCGCCCTCGAAAGTCAGGACAAGGAACGCCGCTACTGGGCCATCAGAATTCTCGGTAAAATGCACGAACAGACAGCATACGCCGACATCAAAAAGTTTCTTTCAGATCCTGACCCCGAAATACGCATGGCCGCTCTCGAATCGATGGGCTATTATCTCAATCCCGATGCGGTTCCGGCAATGATCGAGCGTTTTCTCGACCCTGCCTGGGTCGTGCGCAAACATGCCTGTCGCGCTATAGTAAAGTTCGGTAGCAAAGCGGTGCCGAACCTGCTCAAGGCGCTTGCTTCGGTCGAAGAAGATGTGCGTTACTGGGCCTTGCGCTCTATCGGCGAAATCAAACCCCGCGGGATATACCCACATCTTATCAAGCTTTTTAAAGACCGCTCGTGGACTATTCGCAAAACCACTTCTGACGTTCTCGGCGGTTACGGTGAAGACGCGCTGATGGAACTGACCGCGCTCGCCACTGACTCTACCGATTCGGAAGCTAGATACTGGGTATTGCGCTCTCTCGGACGCATCCGCGCCGGCATGTCACTGCCACTGCTGTTCAGAGCTCTTGAAGATCCTTCCGAGTCGATTCGTGATGCGGCCCAGAAGGCGCTGGCGAATTACGGCAGCGAAATTATCGATGATCTCTTCGCGTTGCTTAAAAGCGAAAAACGCATGCTGCTCGAAAGTGTCTGCGCAACTTTTGCCAGAATCGGACCGGCCCTGATGGTGCCCAAACTCTGCCGAAACCTCGGCAAGTTCGACGAGCATGTCAATTACTGGATCCGACGTGCATTGATCGGCTTTGGCAACGAAGCGCGACCTCACATCATTCAACTTTTGCAGAGCAAATCTGAAGAAATCAGACGTCAGGCAATTCTCAGCATTGGCCAGATCGGTAAACACAGCGACAGTGAAGCTATTCAACCACATCTTAAAGACGAATACTGGCCGGCACGTATTGCCGCTGCCGAAACTCTCGGCACTCTCGGCGATGGTTCTGCGGTGAACGCCCTGATCGAAGCGCTTGAGGACGAAGACGAAGATCTTGCCATGGCCGCCATCATTTCTCTTGGCAAAATAGGAGATGAACGGGCGGTACCCGGCCTGATTTCGACTCTGCAGCGCGAATCATGGGCGCTTAAATTTCAGGCTATCAAGATTCTCGGCGAAATGCGGGTAAACCGTGCCTTTGTCGATCTTGTCAAGATTCTCGACGAAGACACCCTCGATCTCAAGATCCACATAGTGCGAGCTCTGGCCCGCATCAGTCACCCACGCTGTTATGAAGAACTCAAAAAGCGCTTCGACAAGGAGCAGGAAGGCGAAATTCGCCTCGCCTACATCGAGGCACTGGCCGAACTAGGCAACCCGGCCATTGTAAGCGAGTTCGTAAAAATGGCTCAGAACAAAGACAACTGGGACGAGCGACGGGCAGCGATCAGAGCACTCGGCATCATGCGCGTCGTCAATGCCCGAAACGTTCTCATTCAGGCTCTCAAAGACAAAGACGCAGTCATCAGCCGCGAGGCGCTGGCCGCACTCGAACAGATACTGCCGCCCGAAGAATTCAGGAAAACTGAAAAGGCGATCGCTGCGGCACGCCGCCAGCAGGAAATGTTTCAGAAGGCATTCAACGAAGGTATGCGGCAGATGCGTCTCGGCGCTATGCGAGAAGCCGAAAAGTTTCTCAAAGAGGCGATCAAGATCAATTCTCGCGCGGCCTACGTCTACTCTGCCCTCGGCAACCTTTATTACAAAACCGGCAAGCTGATCGATGCCACCAAGGCCTATGTCATGGCGACCACCATCAGTCCTGAAGATATCACGCTCAAACTAAACCTCGGCATGGTCTATTATCGCCGACGCGCCTATAAAGAAGCCGCCCAGGTATTCGGCAAAGTCGCCAAATCAGCCGGCCCGAAGAGCCAGCAGGGGCAGTATGCCAGCAAAATGATTGCACGCATCAACGTTGAAGCCCGGCAGTCGTCAGCACCGCCAGAATTTGAGTGAGCGGGCCTGAAAGCCCTGTGCCAGATAACACGTCAGTACAGATGAACGCGAAAGCAGAATTATTAACACGCCAGATGCCGCGCCGGTTATTGCCAGTATTATTGTTGTGCGGCCTGTTCATAATTGCTCTGACGCCTGACGCAGAGGCGATTACCAGATGCAGTTACTGCAATTATCCTGTTGCCTCTGATGCTCTGACCTGCCCGAAATGCCTGCGCAAGCTGAAATGGCCGATAATACCCGAGCGCAGTCACAGTGCAAGAGTGGTAGTCCGCACTGGAACAGACGCCTTTATCAGACACCCGCATGCACGAATTCGTCAGTATCGTGACGATCGCAACAGCGGCGGCGATCAGACCGGTCATATCGGCTCATGGGGTGGCCCCACCACTCTGCGCTATCTGCTGCGCTTCGATATTCCGCAGGCGTTCGCCATGGCACAGGTCGATATGCAGGGCTTCAATGTCAGGCGGGCGCTGCTCAAGCTATACGTAGCCGATCATGGCCAATACAATGGCCTGCCGGTAAGAATCTATCTTCTTACGCGGCCGTTCGCAGAAGGAACCGGCCTGGCCGGAGTTCGCGAAAAGAAGCACGACGGATGTGACTGGTATTATTCTGCTCCACTCATCGTGTGGCACAGAGAAGGTGGCGACTACGCCGAAAAGCCTTCGATACCTGCGATTCTTGGCGAAGATGGTGAAAAAGAGACAATCGTCGATATCACCGAGCTTATAAAAGCCCGCTTCGATGATTATGCAAAAACCGGCATCTGGAACGACCCTGGCCTGCTGATCATGCGCGACGCCAGTCGCTACGGCTACCACGGTTATGTCACCATTCACAGTCTTGAAGCAAGTTTTATCGGCCAGACCGTTCGCTCACCCGAACTTTTCATACATTGACGCGTTGCTGCGACGCCGCGCGACGTTGCATGCACCGGCTGCGAAACAGCAGAAAAATCGTAAAAACCCTTTCCAGAAGCCAATTCTAAAAGTTGGCACGCCCCTTGCAATAATAATTGGCGTAATGCAATTAACGCAAATTTATAAGCAGGAGGAATAAGAATATGTCAATCTGGAATTTCTTGAAGGAAATGGATCAACTGCAGTCGCAGCTGGGTGAACTGGCCCGGCTCAACTCGATCAGCGGCTGGCCGCGCATGGCTTTTCTGCCGGGTGTGTCTGCACGCCACTTCCCGATGATGAACATTTCGACTGACGATCAGAATATCTACGTCGAAGCACTGGCCCCCGGTCTTGACAGCCAAAGCCTCAAAGTGACCGCCGTACGCGACAAGCTGACGATCAGTGGTGAAAAGGCTACCGTTAAGGTTGCCAGCGAAAAGTTCCATCGCAGCGAGCGCTCGGCCGGCAAGTTCACCCGCACCATCGAACTGCCGACCCAGATCAACCCAGACCGGGTCGAAGCAGAATACAGCAACGGCATTCTCAAAATCACTCTGCCGAAAGCAGAAGAAGCCAAACCCCGCCAGATCGAAATCAAGGTCGACTAATTTGAAGAGCAGAAAGAAAGGAGAGATTACCATGGCCGAAAAAACTATTCCCGCAACCCAGAACAATGAAAATCAGGTGGTAAAACGTGAAATAACCAGAAATCCAGAGGCTTATGTAACGCCACTGACCGATATATACGAGGAAGAAAACGGGCTTCATGTACTCTGCGACCTGCCGGGCGTCCAGAAGGACGGCCTCAGAATCAAGGTCGAAAACAACATACTGACGATCGAGGGCCACGTAAATGCGAAGAACGACACAGCCTATCTGCTGCACGAATTTGAACCGGCCAACTACTACCGGCAGTTCGAACTCAGCGACAGCGTCGATCAGGAAAGCATCAACGCAGAAATGAAAAATGGCGTTCTGTCTATCTTCCTGCCCAAGGCAGAGGCCCTTAAACCTCGCACAATCGACGTTAAAATCAACTGACCCTCGTTACTGACAGCCTCTGTTAAACGATTGCCCCGGCAATGCCCCAAGCAAAGCCGGGGCAAATTTTATCTGTGTCATTTCAAGGTTGCGCTCTTTTGTTTACATTTGCTGAATTATTATCTAAAATGGTCAGCATAAAAGAGAGGGAATACCCACGAATGACTACTGTGTGTTCGCGTAGAGGATTTGTGCTGGGACTTGTCCTGATCGTGTCTCTGATCATGGCAATTTTCATATTCTCTTATAACTCAGTAGTCAGATCGGGCAATCTCAAAGCTCATCACGAGATGATAGCGCAGACAGCCGACCATCTGGCCATATCTGGAGCTTCCATGCTGAGTTCACGCATGGCAGAGCTCGAACAGGCTGCACTGCAGTCGGCCCTGCCTGACCTGCTCAAGCCTACCAACACTATTCCTGCAACAGTAGAAGTGACCTCAGGCATAGTCAGTCGCATCAAAACAGACTATCAGAACTTTCTCAACCAGGCGATCGAACTTAGCTCTCCCGGCCTGCTTGGCAGCGTTTTTCCACAGGTTGTCGAAATGAAGATAGTGTTCGACAAGATTCGCGCCATCAACCCAGGCAGCGACAGCGGCCAGTTTCAGGCCGGTCGCGATCCGGTCGAAAAAGTCGGAGAACTGCTGATCAATTGCATCATCGAATATCAGGGCCTGCGGCGCAAAGCCGAGATACGAAGACAATTCAGAGTCGTCAGTATGGTTCCCGGGCCTTACTGCCGCTTCAGTTTTTTTACCAGCACAACCCCTAACCCGCATTCATACAATGCTGTCGGCACTTATTTCGATGGCAGCATTCATGCGCCATACTCGCATACGCCAACCGGCAACTCTTTCAGCGGAGTTCTCAAGATTTATAATGGAACCGACAGCGAAGATGTCACGTCAACATCACCCGAAAAGGATCTCGACACTGACCGGGCGCATCTGCGCAATCGAGGCTGGATTTTTATCGGCCCCTCACCGCAGTCGCCCGGGCAAGCGCTGAACCTTCGCGAAGGCCCGGTTTTTTTCAAAATACCATCTGGTTTTAATCAGGATACCGGTGGCGAATTCATGATCGGCTGGCCAAGCTCGCCATCTTCAGCCGTTTTGTTGCCGGAGTTGATCGAAAACCCCACGCATTTTGCGCCAGACACTTCGTTCGCTCCGCATGACTACATGATCGGCGCGACCTTTCGTGGATTTTACGTGGCCGAAGATGGCAACCCATGGGGCGCTGGCGGCCGTAATCTCTGGCCGGCGCTTACTTCAGGTGGTGGCGCTTTTACGCCAGACGATCATTTTTTATCAGCATCGACCTGGCTGTTTCCATTTGGCACAACCGGCAAGGCTTCGCGAACACTGGTAGTTGGCCCGGCACTGGCCGGTTTTTTGAAGTTTTTCTTCATTCGCGGGCTTAATTCATCTACTGCCGAAAGCTATCGCGGCATTTTCGCGTCTATGCAGCAAAGTGATTTCGACAGCAAGATTGCCTCGAACAAGCCTCTGTTCAGCTTTGCCGGCACCGGTCTGTGGGCAGGCAATCTCACCCCTACCATTTATGGCGAAGACTTTTTTCTCAATGGCTACAACAGCTTTATACGCCTGATGCCTTTCAACAGTCTGCCCACCCAGATCGATCCGCTTAACGGCGGCGTCGCGTTCAATCTTCTTTTCGATTTCATGAAATACAGCCGCACCAGTTATCCGCAGCTCGACGCAGCACCGACACTGGCATCAACCGACTATGCCGGTCGCGAAATACTGGTTCCCGGCCGTGTAGAGCTCAACAACGGGCCGGTAAAGGGTCTGCATCCATTTAACAATATGCAGATCTATTTTAAGGAAAACGGACAGTACAACCCGACGATGTATGCCGACAACTGCTACTTTGCCGGCGATCTGCGCAGCCTGCGAATCGGCTCCTCGAATCTGGTTCAGGGCAGAGTGACACATATTCTCGATATGAATGCCTTTACCACGCTCGATGAAGAGAACCAGCGGGTCGAAAAATACCTGTTTAAAAAAAGCACTTATGCCGGTGCCGATGTAAACGTGCCAAAGCGCAGCGGTATTTTTTATATCAGGCGACGCAACGGCGCCACCAGCAACGACACAGACGCACTGCGGCTTTCAACCCTGCCGATACTGATTAACAAGCCGCTGATCATTCTAGTCGATAAGGGCAGCGTTGAATTTGACCGCAACATTCTCTGCGACATGGTCGATGGTGCGCCGGGTTACCGCATGAGTCTGTGTTTGATCGATGGCGACTTTTTTATCAATGCCGGCAGTGGCGAAACCCGCCGCATCGATGCCTATCTGGCTGCGCTATCAGGCGTTCCCGGCAGAGGCCGGCTGCTCAACAAAGGTGCCGGTAACGCCAGTTTTCAGATTAACGGTGGTCTTGCCGTCACCGAGGCCGGCCTGCACCTGTCATCGGCCGGGCGCAGCACCATGCGGGATTTTCCGGGGGGCGGCGAAATCAATTACAACCCGGCCTTCAACCCATCATTGCCGTCTTATGCAACGTCGCACATTCTGGTTCTTGAAGACAACGCCAGCCAGATTGTGGTTGGAGGTGGCGGATGATGACGAAACGCGCCGTCAGCATGGTTGAAATGGTCGTCGCAATTTTTGTCGCCGCTCTGGCAATCGGGCCGATGATAATGCTGTTGAGCTCTTCAAACCGCATGAGCTCGACCTCGACCTACGAAACGCTGGCGGTTTATTATGCCAACGAACTCTGCGATCAGATAAAACGTCTGTCACCACAGTTGCCGACAATAATCAACGACGCCAGAGCTGCAACCGGCCTATCGACAATTAATACTGCAACCCTGTTCAACAGCTGGCCGGTCAATGTACTCGAATTCACCGACAATGTGCGTTCGATTCCGTTCGTCTGTGCCGGCATGCCCCTCGAAGCCAGAATTGTGCTGACCCCTTTGCATACGAACTTCGTCAAACGTCAGATAACGGTTGAACCTCTCGATGTTGCCGCAAACAGCGAGTTAAATCAGGGCAGCTACTGGAAAATAATTGTGTCGGTAGCCTGGGAAGACGAAATGGCCCCGGGCGATTCAGCCCGCGAAGTAAAAATGATGGTGATACTGCATGAAGAATCTTAAAACGCTTTCTCTGGCCAACAATTCAGGGTTTACCTTCGTCGAAATTCTGGTGGTAGTCATCATCGCCAGTCTGCTGATTCTCTTCATGCAACAGTTGTTTTCGCACACGATAAAAAGCACCATGCGCGGTCAGGACAGTTTTGACTCATACCGCGCCGCCACCCGTCTGTTTTCGGCATTAAGAGACGATCTTATGGCATCTACCGGCTATCAGACAGGCGAAAACATCACCTGGGGCCTGGCAACAACAGAACTGCCGGCCGGCACCGCTTTTTCGAACATAATCGAAATTTCGCACGAGACTGCGACCATAACCTACAGCCTGGTCGATGTGAGTGGCGCCAGACACATCGAGAGAGTAAAACAGGAAATAGGCGGCAGCACAGAAAACCGCTCATTCGGAATTCCGCGTATACAGGCATTTGAAGTGCTGCGCATCGACGCCGAAAATCGTCTGGCCGGTCATACGACCTCAGCCGAGCAGCTGCTGATCAACGTCAGCGTACAGTCTGCCGACCCCAGATTTCCAAGTGCGAGAATAGATTTTTCTTCGCTGTTTTTTCCGGAGCGCAGGGCCCACGAGTGGATCGACTGGAACTTCGTGAATTTATGAGAGAAAGCAGGAGGCGATAAGATGAAGACTGGTCTGCGACAATTGAGCATTATGCTGACAATTGTGATGGTAGTGTTTCTGCCGGCTCTGCTGTCTGGTCAGACCGATGGCGGATCAGACGGAACCGCCACCGAAACCAGCGAGATCAGCAAAGATCCCCCGGCAAATGTTGAGAACAAGCCCGAAGAACCTGAAACAGAGCTGGTTCAGAACGAAGACACAAAAGTGCTCGAAGAAGCGCTGAACACCTATAACAAAAAGTATGTCCCGCCGGACTTTCCGATTACCAGCATTCATGAAAAGAGTTTGATTATGCTGGTAAGGCGCGAATTGATCAAACGAACTGACATCGAGAAATTCAAAGATATGGTGTATGTAGATGGTAAAGTCTATGAACGCCAGGAGATAAAACCGGAGGAAGACAATCAACTCGACATTGAAGATGAGCCGCCGGAGAGGGCGCCTGTGCCAGAAGCATCTTCTCAGAACAACCTGATGGGGCTGCTGGATACGAGCTGCCAGTATATGCTGCAACAACAGACACGCGGTCAGGCGCCCGGTGTTCCGATAAGAGCAGCACCCTATGAATTTCGCAACGAATCTTTCTGGCTTAAGAATCTGCAGATCATTTATGCAGTTCCGCTTCTGCCAATGGCAAAACCAGTAGAGATACTGGGAAAGCCGGGCGAAAACCCGGATGACTACTTGTCTACTATCAATCAAAAAAGGTAATGGAGCCTTTAAGGCTATTTCTCAATTAACAGGAGGCACACATGAAATCGTTTCTCTTCAGAGGCATCTGGGTCGTTCTATTGCTGACGATCGCTTTTTCGTCGGCATCAGCAGCCGATAACACAAGCCGGTCGGCATTACCGGGCATTGTTACCGATTATCAGGCAAGTATCGAAAAGGCAATGTCTGCGCAGAATTATGAAGAGGCGATCAGGCTCTCGCTTCGCCTTCGTGAAGCTCTTCCGCAGATAAAAGAGCTTAATAAGGATCAGATCAACGAGATTACCAACAGCCTTTACCGCAAGCCGCTGCGCACCGCCTACGAAAACCTTGGCCTTTATCAACAGGCAGCGGCAGCGATAAGAAGTGCTGCTGTCATAGCCAGACAGGCCGACGATGTAAAGACTGTCATCGACCTGAGCACCACTGCAAACCGCCAGCAGGAATACTTTAACCTGCGCTACGACTTCAACAAAATGCGAACCGCACTGCTTGAACGCCAGATGCCCTTTATCAAGCAGAAACAGGATCTCATCAACCGCTTCAACAAAGCCGGCAAGTTTGACGAGAAGTCGATCGCCGCGCTTAAAGCTCAGCTGGGCAAACTTGAAAACAGCATTCAAGACCTGGCCGGACAGGTCAAAAAACTGTCGGCAGATTTCGAAAAGAAAGCTTCGGCGTTGCTTAAACCGCCGTTCAACATGACTGCTGCGCAACAGAAGGTGATGGGCGCCCAGGATCAGGAACACCGCAAGGTGGTTGCCGCCAATAATTCGGCTCAGGCCAGTGTCAACAAGGCATTTGCCGAAATCGTTCAGAACTATCAGGTCAGCTGGAAAGGCCTGGCAAAAAATCTGCAGGCGCTTGCCGGCATTCAGAAGGAGATTATGGGACTACGCGCCCGACTCGAAGCTTTGAGCAAACCGCCGGTTACCAAAGACAAGCTGGCTGCCGCAAAAGACCTGGTCGGTCAGCTCGAAAAGCTCAGAAGTGAAGAATCACGCCTTTATTCGGCTATTGAAAAAGCTTTCATGGATCAGGAAGTATTCGACAAACTCAAACCGGAAGAACAGGCTAAACTCCTCGACCAGTTCAATGATGTCTGGAATAATCATGAGAAATTGTCGAATCCGCCCACCATCAAAGACCTGTATTATGCTGTCGAAAAAGCCTACCAGGCCGGCCTCGTTCATGTCATGCCGAGCATTCGCGAAGTGACTGCCCAGCTGGCTCAGATCAAGAGCAATAAAGACAAACTTCTCTACATCTACGAAGCCGTTCTCAACCGGAACCCTGACAAAGATGGTTTTTACAGCTGGTTGAAACAGATCGAAAATGGCGCCGACATCGTTAAAGATGTTCTGCCCGGCTTTTACACATCACTCGAAGCTACCGGCAACCATTTACAGAGCAGCAGAAAGATTGCCGAGCAGGTAAGTCAGTATAAGAGCAATGCCGACAAGATTTCTTACCTCTATCAGAACATTCTCGACCGCCTGCCCGAGCCTGCTGGCCTCAAATACTGGATGGAACAACTCAGGTTGGGCAAATCAATCGATGAAATCATGACTGCAATGTATTCTTCAAAAGAGTTCCAGAGCAAATATGTTCTCAACTTCGGCCAGACTCTCGAAGACTGCAAAAAAATCAACAGTGCCTACATCGATATGACCGGCCGCGCCGCCAGTGACGATGAACTGCTCAAATGGATCGAAACGATCAAAGACAATCGCAAAGCCCAGTCAAACATTCGCCAGTATGTCATGGACGCTCTGCGAGCCCAGGGTCACAAACCACGGGTAGACGAGCCGACAATCAAGCCGGTTGAATCAGACAACCAGGAAACCGGCAACAAGATTCAGATTCAGGAGCAGAACGACGAACAGCCGACGGCGCCCAAGAGCCTGCTTGATTCATTCTAAGCAATTCAGAACTATATGCCGCGGCATTAAAGGTTAACGGCATACAAAAAATGCGCAGCATTTAAGCTGCGCATTTTTTTTGTTCTTGACAAAGGTGGCAGGTTTAAACACATTTCTGCCTTTGTAAGCAAGTTTCTGTTTTTCTGGAGGGTATCATGCCAATTACAGTTAAAAGCCTGGTGTCAGGAATCACCATGGCAGGACTTTTCGGCCTTGCCGCCTGCCTGCCGGCGCATGCCATACTTGAAGGGCCCAACCGCGAAAGGTTCGAGCAGCTCGACTTCTCTGAGCATATGATCAGAAGCGGCCTGTATGCGAAGAGCGGCAAAGGTGTATTCAACCGCGACCAGAAAAGATTCGTACGGGGCATCAGAGAGAGCAATGCGCCGCACATTTACGAACCCGACGTCTATACGTGGGAACTGGCTATGGCAGAGCATCGCAAAAAACTGGCCCAGCTCGCCCCACCTCAAGAACCGCCCATACCGATGGTTTCGCCGGTTCCGATGTCCGGCCCCGGTATGCTGCCGGTAAATCCCATGCCGCTTCAGCTCACTCCGATCGGCCCTCAAGCCGTCTTCGAAAACTCGGCAACTTTGCCAGCCGATGCTCAGGAGCGCATGAATAACATGATATACCGCGCCCGCGCCCGGGGTCTTCATCCGGGTAGCGAACTGCGCGCTCACGAAATCAAACAGAGGCTGATCGACCACATGAACAACCTTGGCGGCGATGGATCTGGTGCCCAATACGGTTCGCCATCGATCCCGGCTCTGCTGCCGGCCTTACCAGACCTGCCCAAGGGAAGTCGCGGCGACTCTTACGATTCAGGATTCTAGGTCGAACGACCTTTAAAACAGCAAAACAAATCCCCGCGATCGGGAGTTTTTCCGAGAGCGGGGACTTGTTGTTTTATAGCAATTCAAGCAGACCATACCCGAGCAAATCGATTACGATTACGCGCACGAGCACGGGAGTTGTTCAGGCCTTTCGATCTTAAATGAGCAAGATTTTAATTCGTGATCCCGAGTATCGATCATTTTGAAGTGCTATAGTTCAAAGACGCATGGCAACGGCGCACTGGTTGTAACCGACGCCGGAACCCACAAACACAACCAGATTCCCCTCTTTAACCAGACCACTCCGCCGCGCTACATTGAAGGCGACAGGCAGACAGGCTGAACCCATGTAACCGTATTCATGCATGATCTTGATCGCTTTTTCTTCGGGCAGGCCAAGATCTCCCATGACCTGAGTGATAGTCTTGCTGCGCACCTGCGTGAAGACGATGTGGTCGATATCTTCTACCTTGAAACCACCGTTCGCGGCCACTTCGCGCACCCGTTTCGGCCAGCCTTCACGATTAACTGACGACGGGAAAGGCGTAACGAAACGCACCTGCGTGCGGCCGGCCTTGAGCGACTCTTCACTGGGCGGTTCTTTGGTGCCGCTTGAATAGATGCCCCAGCACTCATAATAAGAGCCGTCGGCGGCCAGCGCTGACGAAATGAAGCCTGGTTTATCGCCGGCTTCGAGCACGACGGCACCGGCACCATCTCCGTAATAAAAGCTCATTGGGTCGTTATCGAGGTCGGCCAGGCGTTGCATCATGTAAACGCCGATAACCAGTGCACGCTTAATGTTCGGCTGATTCGACATCATGCCGGAAGCGATTGACAGCCCGGTTGGAAAGGAAGCACAGGCACAGCCGACATCGAAAGTGCCGGCATTTTTTGCACCCAGTTTATGCTGCACCACAACAGAAGTGGCCGGGGTTATATAATCAGGGGTGTCGGTGCCAAGAACGATCAGATCAATGTCTTCGGGCTGCACTCCGGCATCTGCCATGGCTGCCCGGCAGGCTTCCACCGCCAGATCCGAAGTTGCCCAGTCGGCCGGAGCACGAAATCTGGTAAGAATACCTGTTGCCTCTTCGCTTTTGTTGATGATCTCTTCACCGAATTTTCTCCTGAATTCCTCGTTAGAATGCTCTTCTGTCGGTATATATACGCCGCTTCCGGCGATTCTTGCATGTTTTGCCATAACGTTCTCCTGTTGCAGTCATTATTTTGCGATGCAAAAAATTTATGCCACAATGCAGCATAATTGTCAAGTAGCAAGTGATGCTTTTGCAAAAGCAGGTTTTGTGCTAGACTGACGCAGCATGCAAGGTCATGTATCAACTTTTTTCGAGGAGGCTCCAATGTCTATTATTGATGCTATGCAGGCTCGCGAAATCATCGACAGCCGTGGCAACCCCACTATCGAAGTAGAAGTCATACTTGAAAGCGGCGCTTATGGTTGCGCAGCCGTTCCATCCGGTGCCTCTACCGGCGAACACGAAGCAGTAGAACTTCGTGACGGCGACAAAAAGCGTTTTGGCGGCAAAGGCGTTCTCAAGGCCGTAGCAAATGTTAACGACATCATTTCTGGCGAAATCGAAGGTCTCGACGCAGTTGAACAGCGCGCAATCGATGCTACCATGATCGCCATGGATGGAACCAAAAACAAAGGTAAACTTGGCGCCAATGCCATTCTCGGCGCTTCTCTGGCTGTAGCCAAAGCCGCAGCCGAATATTGTGGTCTGCCACTTTATAGATACATCGGCGGCGCTAATGCCTGCACACTGCCGGTTCCGATGATGAACATCCTCAACGGCGGCTCACATGCCGACAACAACGTTGATTTTCAGGAATTCATGGTCATGCCCGCCGGTGCAAAAAGCTTCAGCGAAGCACTGCAGATGGGCATCGAAACTTTCCACGCTCTCAAAGCCGTTCTCAAGGCCAAAGGTTACAACACCGCCGTCGGCGACGAAGGTGGTTTCGCCCCGAACCTCAAATCAAACGAAGAAGCGATAGAGCTCTGTGTTGAAGCCATCGGCAAAGCCGGTTACAAAGCGGGCAAAGACATCTTCATAGCTCTCGACCCGGCTGCCAGCGAATTCTTCGACAAGGGTCACTACGTATTCAAGAAGTCCGACAAATCGAAGAAAACCCCTGAACAGATGGCTGACTACTGGCTGGCATGGGCAAAGAAATACCCGATCATCTCTCTCGAAGACGGTATGGCCGAAGACGACTGGGCAGGCTGGGAATACCTCACCAGGAAATCCGCCGGCAAACTTCAGCTCGTCGGCGACGATCTTTTCGTAACCAACGTTGAGCGCCTCAAGAAGGGCATCGACAAGGGAATCGCCAACTCGATTCTGATCAAGCTCAACCAGATCGGCACTCTGACCGAAACTCTCGAAGCAATCGAAATGGCCAAGCGCGCCGGTTACACTGCTGTTATCTCGCACCGCTCAGGCGAAACCGAAGACACCACTCTCGCCGATCTCGCCGTCGCCACCAATGCCGGCCAGATCAAAACCGGTTCTGCCTCAAGAACTGACCGCATCTGCAAATACAATCGCCTGCTCAAGATCGAAGAAGAACTCGGCTGCGATGCCAAATTCATGGGTCTCGACAGCTTCTACAACATCAAGCGCAAGTAATCCGCAAACAAACGCTTACACACCCAGACCGGCTGTCAAAACCATTTTGCCAGCCGGTCGTTTCTTTATATTCGTACCCAGTGCAGCGGTCTCTTGATCAGCAAATCGGCAATCGTAATCGAAAAATAGATAACCTGATCGATTACGATTACGAGCACCCTGCTTCGCTAAAGCTACGCAGGGCAGGCGAGAGCGATTCAGAAAATTTCTGGATTACGCAAGTTAAGTTCGAGGACAACATATGAATATTACCCTTTTTGTCTTTGTGATGATCATCCCGGTGGTTTTTCTGCTGATACTGTTCGGCTGGCTGATGCCAATATCACTTATAGTCTCAGCGGCGGCCGCCAAAGTTGCGGTCACTCCGTTCGATCTCATCGGCATGCGACTGCGCGGCATAGACCCGCACCCCATAATAAAAGCAGCCATCCGACTCAAGCAGGCAGGCATCGAACCAGAGCCTAACAACCCAGGCACCCCTGAACCAGAAGAATATGACGGTGATGATGAAGAAATGCTGGATCTGATACGCCTCGAAAAAGAAGAACGGAATCCGACTCCGCTGCGTATTCTCGAATCTCACCGCCTCGCCGGCGGCAATCCTGAACTGCTGGCAAACGGCCTGATAGAAGCGAAAAAACGCAACATCGAACTGACCTTCAAAGACGCCGGCACAATAGAAATGGGTGGTGGCAATATAGTGCGCGTCGTCGCGGCCCTCGAAGAGGCCCGCAAACGCAACGTCGAACTCGACATCAAAAAAGCCATCGAAATCGAACTCACCAGAAAACACAGACGCTGATCTCTGGCAAAGGGTTGTGCGCGATAATTAAAAAGCTGCCTTTCGGCAGCTTTTCACTTTACTGGTTAGATAGAGATTAAATCAGTTTCCGGTGGGGGCGGGGGCCGGAGCTTCGCCGCCAGCGGGAGCGACCGGAGCTATCGGAACATCCATCGGAGGCATGCCAGGCATTGCCATCGGCATGCTTGCACCCTGTGAATAATTGATCTGAGGCTGAGCTTCTTCCCAGCGCGGAACATAGACTGCGATGATGAGAGAGGTGATCATGAAAATTACGGCCATGGTGGTAGTCAGCTTCGACATAAAACCGCCGCTGCCGCGTTCGCCGAATACAGTTGAAGAGGCGCCGCCGCCGAATGCTCCGGCAAGGCCTTCACCTTTGTCTGCCTGAAGCAGAACGACAACGATCAAACCAACACAGACGAGAATATGAATCAACTGAATGAAACCAGCGAGCATAATCTGAACACTCCTTCATCTTCGGTACAATCTCCGAGTTTCTGAGTCTA
>CAZMWO010000029.1:0-16186 GCA_964569565.1 uncultured bacterium
ATTTCGCAGCCCTGATAGATATCTGGAAATCCTGGTGCCGTCAACCGTAATGTCAGTTGTATAAGCGAATTGATCCAGCCTGGTTCTGTCAGTTCGCCGACAAAGTCAGCCAGTGAGCCGATGAATTCATCGCTTTCGTAAAGCCGGCCGATGAACTCAGACAGTTCTGTTTCGAATTTCTGATCGGGATCTGACCAGCTCGAGTGCACTTTGGCTTCGCGCACTGCCTTTTGCATATACTGGTTAACCCGCTCCTGTTCTATCGGCCATGCCCCAGTTAGAGTCTGGTAGAGAAGGTATTCGGTGTTAGCGTCAGGTGCGCCGCCACTGCTGAATTTTGCGTTCATTTCGTGCCATTTTATGACAGCGGTTCGCCAGCGCTCCGGAATCTCGCTGAGCAGGGCAAGTCTGGCGCGTACATCCTCGCTGCGCTTGGTGTCGTGCGTTGAGCCTGCCAGCATGGTCAATGGCCACTTCTTTGAAATATTCCTGCACCAGTCATGAAACTGTTTGACTGAGGTGCCCGGCGCGGCCGGATTGCCGCCGACTTCATTCACTCCTGTCAGCGGATTGAAAATGTAGAATACGGTATCCTCCAGGCTTTTTGCCATAACCGGGCCGGTAAACTGCTGAAAGCGCCTGATGAAAAGGCTTTCTTCGTTGCCGCGCAGCTTGAGCAGAAGAATATCGGCAATGAAATCGAAAATGTAATCGCCCGACTCAGGTTTAGTCGCTCTGGCCCTGGCAATGGCTGAGCTGATTACCTTTGCATCCGTCTCAGAAATGTTGCCGGTTTCCGGCTCCATGTAGGTTCGATAAATATCGAATCCGGCAGCTACTTCGACCAGAGCTTCGTAAAGCTGCTGATGGGCAAAATCACGATAACGCCGGTGCTTCTCGCATATCTGCGCCAGATCGTCGGCAAGCCGGTTGATTTCACTGCCCAGCAGTTTTCTTATCGCCTGCTTTTTTGCCCTGTAGACCAGTGTTTTGAAATCATGTGTCTCACCGGTAAATTCCTGCCAGAACTTTACAAGCTTCTCGTAACCGGCGGGGTCGATCTGCAATCCATCGACCAGATTGAGAAAATCATAGCCGGTGGTGCCTGAAACAGGCCAGCGCGGATTGAGCTGTTCGTCTTGTTCGAGAATTTTTTCGACGACGATGATTGCTTCCGGGCAGGCTTTACGCAGGCGCACCAGATAATCCGTCGGAGCAAAGAGGCCGTCGGGGTGGTCTACGCGGAAACCGTCTATCTTTCCGGCCTTTGCCAGTTCGATTACCAGTTTATGTGAATCGCAGAAGGCTTTGTCGTCTTCCATGCGCAGGCCGACGAGCGAGTTGATGTTGAAGAATCTGCGATAGCCCACCTGGTAATGCGAAAGTTTCCAGAACGCGAGTTTGTAGTTCTGGCGGCCGATAAGCATGTCGAGCTGGTCGTGATTCTGGTTGAGATTACTGACCGCCTTGTTTATTGCTTCGTCGAAGCCGTTGATTTCTTTGCACATTGTATGCATCATCTCATAAAGCACAGTTTTGTCGCGTTGCCGGCGCTGAATTCTGTCGCAGTCACGCGATGAAGCATGTGGCAGCGACTGCAGAGCTCCGGCCAGGTAACCGAGTTCGTCGATACCGCTATCTTCGCAGGCGTGCTCGAGGATTATCGACAGCGATCTCGGTGCCAGCGGAAAGACGTTTTCAAAGTAATTGAGGGTGAATTTTCCCTGCACATGTTCGATCTGCAGTTCGCCTGCTTCAAGCACTATTCCGTAATGGTCACCGAGAACCGGCAGCAGTATCAGGTTCGAAAAATGATCTGATTCGCAATGCCAGTCGACGTCAAAATAACGGGAAAACTGGCTGGATGGGCCATTTTCGAGAACATCCCACCACCATGGGTTTTCGGGGCAGCGCACCGCCATGTGATTTGGCACAATGTCGAGTATAATGCTCATTTTGCGCTCTGACAGGAGCTTTGCCAGCCGCTCAAAGCCGTAATTGCCGCCAAGCTCAATGTTGATATGCGAGTGGTCGACGACATCATAGCCATGCATGCTGCCGGGGGCAGACTGCAGACACGGAGACAGGTATAGATGGCTGATTCCGAGCTGTTGCAGGTAATCGAGGTGCTCGGTCAGCATGGCAAAGTTGAAGTGCGCATGCATCTGCAGCCGGTAGCTGGCTCGCGGGTAACTCTTCATGAGCAGCCTCCTGACAAAGTAATCCTCTTTTTTCCTATTTTCTCATTTTATACTACATAAATTCAACAAAAATTGCCCCGGCTGCCAGTATCTGCTTTGCAGCTGTCAAGTCCTTATGCTGCAGCCGCCAAGTTCGCAGATGACCTTGAAGTGTTCTTCCGACAGGGGTTGCACCGAAAGACGCGATCCCTGCCGGGCAACCATGATTCCTTTAAGACGCGGTTCAGCCTTTATCTTCGCAAGGGGTACGATCTCAGCAAATCTCGCCACAAAAGCGACGTCGACCATATACCACAGGGGTTTTTCGGGTGTACTGCGGGCATCGTAGTATTTGTGGTCGGGCTTGCAGGCGAAGTGGTCAGGGTAGCCGGTCTTAACGATCTTCATGACCCCGACCGCGCCGGATGGTTCGGCATTCGAATGGTAAAACACTGCCATGTCGCCGGCCTGCATTGTGTCGCGCATGAAGTTGCGCGCCTGATAATTACGCACGCCTTCCCAGCTGGTGGTTTTGTCTCTCTGCAGGTCATCGATCGAATAAGCCGTGGGTTCGCACTTCATCAGCCAGTATCCCATGTTCCACCTCCGATTTTTCGATATTATAGCACAGTCAGGCAGGCAATCTGGTATAATCACAAAAATCATGAAATATCGTCTAGAGCTCAATTCAGATGTGCCTGAGAGATTTGCCGGCGAATCGCTGATCGATTCTCTGGTGCGACGTTTTACCTACCACGATCGCCAATTCTGGCTGGAAAAGATCGCAGATGGTCAGGTGCGCGTAAGCGGCCTGCTCTGCGAACCAGAGCGTGTGCTGGCGAAGGGCGATGTGGTGCAGTTTGCCATAGACGATTTTACCGAGCCCGATCTCGACACCGCCTATCAGAAGGTATGGGAAAACGAAAACCTCATTCTGGTCAGCAAACCGGCCGATCTGCCGGTGCACAGCAATCGCCGTTTTTTTTATCAGACGATGACCTCTCTTTTGCGTCGCGATGAAAATCTGCCCGAGATCAATCCTATGCACCGTCTCGATCGTGAAACCAGCGGCCTGATGCTTTACCTGAAAAAGCCCTTTGCATCGCGGTCATTGCGGCGTGATCCCGGCCGTATCATCGCTGCCAAATTCTACCTGGCTCTGGTAAAAGGAAAATTTACGCATGAATCAGTGACTGTCGATGCGCCATTGCGCGAGGCTGCCTGCCCACCGGTATATTACCAGATGGTCGTGGCCCCGGATGGCAGCCCGGCCCGAACCCGTTTTGACCGTATTGCAGTTGCTGAAGACTTCAGTCTCCTGCTGGCGCGTCTCGAAACAGGTCGAAAACACCAGATCAGGGCGCATCTTGCTCATCTCGGGTACCCGGTTATCGGCGATAAGCTCTATTCAAATGAGGGGCGCTGTTTTTTGAAACGCTGCCGGGATGAAATGACAACGGCGGATCTCGAAGAAGTCGGGGCACCGCACCAGCTTCTGCATGCCTGGGCACTGGTTTTGCAGCTTCCCGAAGAAGGGCGGCGGGTATTTTTTTCTGACAGCTTTTCTGAAAGCTGGCAAGCGTACCTGAAAAAAATCACCACCTGGCGGGAGAAGGCCGTTCAGGTGGTGAACAGTTCAAATTGAGATGCCAGAGATTTTCAGATGCTTAGTTCAAGTGTGTTGAAGCGATGTTTCGGCAGGTAGTTGTGTTCGCTGCGCTTCTGTGTCGGGGTATTGCGGTTGATGAAAGAGAAGATCAGCATACTGAGTGCCAGGCCATAATACAGGCAGGCTATGTATATGGCATTACTGGCGAAAAAAGTGCTCTGATCAATACTGGCAAGGTATGACAGGGCAGCGCCAAGGACAACGCCGGTCATAGCCAGATACCAGGCTGTTCTGCGTGACGGGGTTGTTATGTTAGTATCGCTGCCGATGCGACGGGGTCTCCTGGCAATGAGAAGAAGGCCGTAGGAACCCATGGCTATTATTACCGGAAGCGGCACTTCGCGTGCACTGTTGAGTTGCTGGACAGGTATCAGGAATAATATAATGGCAGTAAACAGCAGCAGACCTTCCAGATAGTTGGTTGTTCTCATTTTACGGCCTCCAGTCAGGGTTTTGCGTTATCTCAACAATGCACGAAGTAAATACAGCAAAACTTGTGCCAGAGCTGAAAATGCTTTCTGGACATGCTTTTGCGGAAAATTGCCGGTTAGCCCAGTAAATATTCCCTGTTCGAACAGGAAAAATTCCTGCCGGAAACTCCCATGCTTGAAGTTGCAGCTGCATGGTTTTTTGAGTTAACATATCTTGTCGGTTTGGATCTTGCCGGTTCGTCGGCCTGTCAGATAAACATCAGATGAGGAGCCAATATGAATATTTCCGAAAAACTGCGGGAGAATCCTTTGTTCAGCGAGTTCACCGGTGACGAACTGGATTTGCTGACCACCTTCATGGAAGAGGCGAATTTCAATGAAGGACAGATGATTTTCAGCGAACAATCGCCGACAACAGCCGTATATTTCATTCTCAGCGGCAGAGTAACAATCTATCGCGCGATTGTCGGTGCTTCGAACTTTATTACAATTCTTGAAAAGAACGATATTTTTGGCGAAATTGCTTTCGTCGACCAGCAGTTTCGGTCTGCCAGCGCAAATGCTCTCGACGCCACTACCGTCGCGATGTTTGAATACGGCCATTTTGACGTAATTCAGAATCAGAGTCCGCTGTTGGGTATCAAGCTGCTCAAAACGATAATTCGCGAAATAACCCGCAAATTCAGGGCGGTTAATTCCAATATTGATCTGAAGTCATCCGAGCAGACCATCAACGACCTGATCGTCGGCCGTCAGAAGGTAAGAATTACTACAGATTCAGCTGAATACATCTGCGTCATAATGTATGCCGACAAATCTGGAGCTAACCCTCTGGTAAAGATAGATTTGAATGGCCAGACCATTCTGATTCCGTTCAGCCAGATCCGTACAATCTCTCTGCCGAATAAATACGGCAAGTTCTAGCCTCGCGTCTGCGCCGTCATTTGATGGGCAGAATCAGCACGAAATCGTCCATATAAAAGCCGTTGCCGATATCGGTTACTACGGCTTTTTCATTTTTGAAACCAAGTCGTTGGTAAGCAGCCAGCGATTCGCTGTTATTCTTGTTGATAGTCAATGAAATGCTTTTGAGGCAGTTGTCTGCCGCGATGCTTTTGATGAAGTCGATGGCATTTTTTGCCAGGCCAAGTTTTCGCGAGTCCCTGGCAACGTAAAGCTTGCTGAGAAATACTTCGTCTGATCTCACCTGAATGGCAAAATAGCCGGCTGGTCGCTTATCATTGTAAAGAAGGTAGTAGACCAGATCATTTGCGTCGATCTGGGTTCTTACCGCTTCCGGGCTCTGAAACTTTTTGAGCATGTAATCGACCTGATCTGCGCCTATTATCGGGGTATAATGCTCGCGCCAGATTTCGGCAGCAAGAGTGGCGACTGCTTCTATCTGCGATACTGTGATAACTCTTACGATTTCTATCATGAGGACCTCTCTTTAATTTTGTTTAGAGAAGTTTTAACCCTTAAAGTCTGTCATGTCAAATTTTCTGCTGAATATTCTGGTGAAACTGCCAGATTTTAAACATGCCTGCCCGAGTAACGCGAGCAAATACTTTGTTTATGAGACTTCTGGCGTTGGCACGAAATTTGCAAAACGCTGGTCTACCTTATCAAAAATTATCAGGAGAAAACAAATGTATAAGTATGCAAGATATCTGCTCGTAGCTTTGCTTGTTGCCATGCTGGTTCCGGCTTTTGCTTTCGATTCGACCAATTTGTCGAAAGCTATGGATAGAGCCGCTCATTCCGGCGAAATGCTCAATATGCTGATGCACCCCGGAATGCCCAAACCCTGGACCAACCCAAGCTACATGACCTATACCAACATGCTCTCCGATGCCTGGAAAACCATTGACCGCGAAATCGGCTCAATCGAAACCAAAGAAGAAATCGCCAAAGCTCGCAATGTCGTAGAACTCTACAAAACCCTCAAGGGCACCTACCGAGACCTCGGCCACCAGGTTGAAATCTCTCTGGCAAACCGCATCAAGTTTCTTGAAGCTCACAACAGCTGATAAATACTGAAAAAACAACCCCGCAGACGGCTCATTGCCGCTGCGGGGTTGTTTTTTTGTCTGTTTCAGCCGATGTTTGCGAGCAGTTTCGTCATCACCGAAGTGGCAGGCCCCTGCAGAAAAATGTCGGTCACGCTGCCGGTGAAGCGCGAGGGGCTGGTGTTTACTTCGATGACGCTCGCCCCGTTCTGACTTGCTGCCGCCGGTATCATGCAGGCAGGCATCACCTCTCCGGTCGTGCCGACTACGATGAACACATCTGCCAGCTCGGCTTCTTTGAATGAAAGCGAGCGGGCCGGCTCGGGAATTCCTTCGCCAAAAAATATAAAATCAGGCTTGAGCCGGCCAACTGCACAATTGGGGCACTCCGGCGGTAACTGGTTGAGGTCTATGTCCGTAGCGGCAAAGGTTTTATGGCAGTCGAGGCAGACCATACGGCTGGCTGTGCCATGAAATTCCAGTACATTTTTGCTGCCCGCTTCCTGATGCAGGTTGTCGATGTTCTGGGTGATTACGGTTTTGACCAGACCTCTGGTTTCGAGCTCGGCGATGGCCTGGTGCGCTGCATTTGGCTTTGCTCTGCCGAAGAAATCGTAGAATATTTCTTTGATCAGCGCCCATGACTCTTTATTGTGCTCATGAAAATAGTCGATTTCGATGAATTTGGGGTCATACTGGTTCCAGAGGCCGCCCTGCCCGCGAAATGGCGGAATGCCGCTCTCTACCGAGATGCCGGCGCCAGTGAAGGCACACACACGTTTTGCCGATTTTATCAATTCTGCCGCTTTATTGTACATAATCATCTCCTGCTCGTGATATTATACAATATTCCCGATCATCGGTCGAACACGCGCTGATGAATCAGCATGAACAAGTTCGATCGTTGCAGATCTGCGTAACAATACGAGACTTTTATGGTGTCATTTCGGAGGGGCAGTAAATATGAAAAATCGACTGTTGCTGTTGTGCGCGATGGCGCTGCTGTGCGCTGGTACTGTAACTGCAGACGGTGATCTGCCGGTGGCCGGCGGTGACCTGGCTGTGGTTGAAGAAAATTTACCTGCGAAGGGGAAAGCTACAGTGAATCAGCAAGAAACCGCCCTGTTTAAAGACGCCGACTGGCATAAGAACAAATGGCAGAATTCGCCGGCAATAATAGAGATTACCGAGGCTTATATCAATCTGCTGTTCAACCGGCCCGAAATTGTATTCGGCCTGCGCCGCGGCATACGTTTTGACTGGCAGGATACACACGAATACTCAGATGGCAAGGTTGTCACCACATACCGTTTCAGCCATACGGCCGAAGGCCGCGCGCAGATCGGCTACGGCAGCGTGCTGGTCGAAGACCCGTCGCAGACCGCCAGTGGCAGTTTTGAGATCGAGTCACGCCCATGAGCGTCTGCAATGTTAGAACATCGCCTCGACCGTATGTTCCTGTAAAATGGTGGCGTGGCTGATCCCTGCTATCAGTGGCGCCGTGCCTGCATGCATATAACACTCTCAACGACGCGAACTTCAAGCCGATCGCAAAATGAAACAACGGGCTGCCCGGTAAGTTCAGGGGCAGCCCGTTGCTGGTTTCAGCCTGCGGTCAGCGCAAAAAGTCGCCGTCTTCGCCGATTTTGCCGGGACCGTTGAGCACATAAATGCCGGCTGAGCAACCTTTGACATTGAAGCTGAGGTTGCCTGACGTAACATTTATGGTATTGCCGGTAACCGCATCGCGATAAAGCCCGTTGCGAACTCCGGTAACACTTATCTGCTGGTCGCCGCCGGTAGCCAGGCCGACTACGGCATAGCTCTGACCGTTGTTGTAATCTCTGACGAAGCTCATGCCCGAACCCCATTCGCCAACCTTGCTCATCGGCGCCTTCTGCAGGGCGGGAATGGCGCGGCGGATCTGGTTGAGCCGTCTGATGTGTCGATATAGCGCGTGCTGCTTCGTCTTCTTTATGCCGGCAGTGTCGAGATGGTTGCCGAAATAGGCTCTGCCGGTAGAGTCGATGGTGTCGTTGTTGCCGCAGATATCCTGGGGAGCTCCACGCATGAAGGCGATTTCTTCGCCGTAATACAGGCAGGGTATGCCTCTGATTGTCCACAACATGTTATATGCGACGGCGGCCATCCAGTCGTCACCCTGAAAGCGGTATTTGAAATCATTGTCGGGGCCGACGTCGTGGTTCTGCAGAAAGGTGACGAGCTGTGTCGCGTCGCCGTAAATCCAGTCATTGGCAAGTACGCCGCCGATGCCGTTGAAAACGCCGCGGCTGAGATTATCACGGAAAGTCGAGAACAACGAGAAGTCGAGAACCGAAAAGCCTGAATTGCCACCTGAATTCGGGTTGCGTGGGTCGTCGCCGAGTCGGGTATACCACCAGGGTCTGATATCTGATGGACCGTTGTCGCCGCCGAGATCACCCCAGCCATGCCCTTTTACCAGGTTTTCGCCGAACACGAAGGTGCCGGGTTTATGCTTTTTCCAGGTGTTGACGTAGCTGAGCAGGTCACTGCGTTCGATATGTTTGACAGTATCGAGGCGAATGGCATCGACGCCCATGTCGAGATACTTGCAGATTGCCGAGTTAAGGTAATCTCTGACGTTCTGCCGGCCGGTTGCAAGATCGAGGCAGTCACCGGCCATGTGTTTGGTCTGCAGTGACTGCGGGCTTTCCCAGTCACCGCCGGACATGAAACCATTCTGGTGGTACCATTCGGGGTCGAGTTTATTGACATCGGTGCCAAAAAAGCGCTCGGGGCTGATATCGGTAGTTGGTACCGTCTTGCCGGTGACCGGGTCGAGCAGAGGTTCGATGCCCATCGGGTCGGTTTTGAGGCGCGCTTTGAACCATGCCGGCGCCACCGGGTTGTCGTTGTCCATGCGGAAAGGCTCCTGGTAATTGCCGAGATTGTCGGTATAAGGCCATTCCGGGGTTACGCCGGCTTTGCGGAAATACTTTATCGGCAGGCGGTTGATCCAGACCTTGCCGCGAATGCCGTAGTTGGATGAGTGATTGATAACTACATCCTGAATCACTTTGATACCGCGCTTGTGGCACTCTCTGATCAGATCTTTATAGGTGGCGCCCGGCGATTCGAGACGCGGGTCGATGCGGGTCCAGTCGTAGGCGTGATAGCCGTGGTAGTCCAGGCCACTGCGGTTCTCGACCGGCGGCGTGATCCAGAGTGCAGTAAAACCGAGGTCTTTCAGGTAGTCGAGTTTGGCGATGAGGCCCTTGAAGTCGCCACGCCAGTGCGGGTCGCCCTTCTTGATGCGGTCGCGGCAATAAAAATTGTTGTCGGGATCGCCATCGTAGAATCTTGTTGTGATGAGGAAATATATGGTTTCTTCTCTGAAATCCATGCCAGAGGGAGTTACCGGCGGCGTTGGTGGAGTCGGTGGTTGCGGAGGCGCCGGCGGTTGTTCATGCAGCTTGCTCAGGCTGAATTCGCCTTTTTCAGGTGAAAATACGAACTCATACCAGCCAGAACTCTCGATCGAGGCCTTGATGTTGCCGGCTTCCTTTATTGCTCTGCCCATCTGGGGAAGGGTGGCAGAAATCTCGTCGTTGCCCCAGTTCACTTTCCAGTCGCCGTTTGCGGTGAATTTGTATTCGGCCAGGCCGGCATGCAGAAAAATACTGGTTTTCCACAGGCCTTCATGCAGCTTCATTTCTCCGGCCTTGCCGGTTGGCGACCAGCTGTTGAAATTCCCGGCGATATTAATCTGTTGCCAGGCGCCGACGGCATGAGCCGCAATCGCAGTCAGCAGCATCAGCAAAACTGCAGAAAATCTGATTCTTTTCATCAATTTACTCCCAGACCATACATTTTATGCTGTGACTGGCAGGTTCCAGATAAAAAAGAGCCTGTCAGATTGTGACGCAGATTTATAGCACTTTCTGGCTGACTGTTACAAATATTGACTGTGTAAAATTTGTAACGCGGCGAAACTAAGGCCGCAGCTGTTATGGCTAAGGACATCATGACAACAGGAGTGATTGTTGGTGCACCGTCTGGTGTTAAAAATGCCTTGGATCTCTTTGTTTTATGGTCTTATGCTTGCTGTGACAGTGTGCGAGCGGTGCATAGCGCTCAAAAAAGCTCGAAAATCTCGGGAACTGGTAACAATTTGCTGCAAAAACAACGGGCGCTATGGCCAGAACAACCATGCGCCCGTGAGTTGCGAGTTAAAAAGGGTTATTTGAAAAGTTCGGCGGCTTCGCCGTAAGTCTTATAGAGCTTCTGTACCCAGTTGCGATAATCTTTTATGTTGCCATCGGTCATGCCGAAAACTTTTTTAAGGCGGTTGATTACCTGATCTTCTTCGACCGAAAAGTCACCGTCACAGGCAGAGAGACCGATAAGTTCGAGCATTACCGCAACCCGTGAGATCTTGTCGGGAAAAAATGATTGCAGCACTTCGTCTGATGCGTTGCAGATCATTTCAGGCTGCCCCATTTCCCCGCTAAGAGATGAAATCATGGCGATTTCGTGGTCGGTGATGCGTTTGTCGGCTTCAATAAGGTCTTTGGCCAGGCCAAGAAAAAGCTTCTGCTGATTAGCATTGAGATCTTTCAAAAACATCCGTGGGCCTCCCGAAATTTGGTTTCTGTCGAAAACAGCCTAACAATTTTTTGCCAAAATTTCAATTATTTGATTCTGTCTGGGCAAAAGAGTTGCGTTCATCGCAATTTTGCGTAATATAATGAATCTGCTCGATTAACATCTCACTGAATGCATCAGTGAAGTCGTACAAAAGTTCATTCACAATTGCAGCTGACGAAAGCCGAAGTTTCATGAAATGAATTGATCGTGGCTTTTATAAGGGTACACGAGCGACTGTAAGGCTATAGCCAGGTGTGGAGAAGGGGAACGGCATGGGCGAAATGATAGTAATGTCGATCGTTGGCGGTATATTGATCGCGCCGCTGGTTTTTCTGTTCTGGACAATAAGCAGCATCACCAGGCTGAACAAACAGGCGCAGTATCAGGAAACCGAACTGGAGGCCATGCAGGAGCGCATCGTCAGGCTTCAGTCAGCGCTCAGGCGTCTGGAAATCGCCGGCAGAGCGTCTGCTGAAGAGCGTCTGCCAGAGCATGCTGTCGCCTCTCAGCCTTCCCGGGCGGCCCGGGAAGACATTGTCAAATCCGGTGTTTCTGGTATGCCAACCTCCGCTGCTCCCTCGCAAACTGTTGAAGCAGCATACCTGCCGTCAGCTGCGGCATACCCGCCGGCTGCTGATCTGAATGCCTCGGCCGGCCTGGTTTCGCCGGCGACTCGAACCGGTGATCAGGAGACCGTTGAGCCCCCGGAAATCAGAGAAGGATTCATGCCAGAGGATCAGCAGCATGCGCCTGGTGATACTTCGGCCCGGCCGGCATCTCAGCCGCGCTCCTCGCGTGAGTCGGCAACGCCAAGGCCGGAGCGCCCCGTTGTGTCGCCGGCCAACGACTGGAACAGCATGGATTTTGAGTCGCTGATCGGTGGCAACCTGATGAACAAGGCAGGCGCTTTTCTGCTGGTCATCGGTCTTGCGCTGTTTCTCAACTACAGCTTTGCTTCGCTTGGGCCCTGGGCCAAGTTGGCTTCTGGCGCGGTTTTTTCGGTTCTTCTGCTGGCGTGGGGTGTCTTTCTTGAGCACCGCAATGGCGGCAATCTCATGTCGGTCGGCCTGATCGGCGGCGGTTGGTCGTGTCTCTATCTGACAGCATTCTCAGCCCATGGGGTAACAGCTACCAGGGTCATTGAATCGCCGGTTGCCGGCATGTCTCTGCTGATACTGGTTGCAACAGGCATGATCGTTCATTCGTTGCGCTATCGCTCAGAAATGGCGACCGGCCTGGCTTTTATTTTTGCCTTTGCATCGTTGTTCGTTGCCGAGGTTTCGTTGTTCAGTGAGATCGCCGCCGTCATCATGGCGGTCGGTATGCTCGGTATTTCATGGTATTTTGACTGGCATCAACTGGCGACCGCCGGTCTGGTGCTGACTTATGGTTCGATGCTGGCGCGCCTGAACTGGAAAGCGCCGCCGGCAACTCTTGGTCCGGTCGAGCGTGTAATGTTCATTCAGACGCTGCAGCTTGTGCTCTGGGTGACCTATGAACTTGCCGGTATGAGTTTCATGCGGCGCAACCCGGCCAGCGAAGAGGTTACCCGCTTTCTTTTTCCGATGAATTTCTTCGCGTATCTGGTGGCATCGCTGTTGACCTGGCCGATGGTCAAAGAAACTCCGGTTTATTACCTGGCCGGCCTGATAATGGTGCAGTATATCTTGACCGGTCTGGCACGTGGCATCTGGTGCAGCAATCCCGGCGAAGCTGCCGTAGAAAAAGCCCGTTTTTTTATGGGTTCCTGCGAAGACAGCATGGTAATTGCGGCGGGCGCTCTCTGCTACGGAATCTGGTATCTGGTGCCGTCTCCTGTCGTCGTTATCGGCTGGGCGGTCACCGGTCTGATTCTCATCGAGGTTGCCTATCGTCTGCCATGGCAGTTGATGCGCTTTATCGGGCATCTCATCGTGACCATCGCCTTTTTCAGAGTGTTCATCGCCAATCTTGATATTTCTGGAGCCTCTGGCGGCATCTCGCATCGCCTGCTGACGGTGGTTCCGGTGATTTTCATGATGCTGCATCTATATTTTCGTACCGATACAGAACTGAGCTGGGAAGCCTCGCCAACCGGCGGCACCCGCCAGTTTGCACCTGCCTACTCATATTTTGCCGTGGTTCTGGCCGGCGTGCTTTTCCGGTTTGAATTCGGACCAGGCCTGACGCCGCCCGCGCTGGCTTTGGCAGCTGTTTTGATGAGTGTTCTGGGGCAGAAATTCAAAAACTGGCATTTCCGGAGGCAGGGGCTTTATCTGGCGCTGATAGCAGTCGGCTATGGTCTTGCCAACGACTGGCGCTGTGACAGCATCAACCCGGTTCTGGCCAGCCCATGGACAATCGGCCTTATCACCGTTCTCTGTCTGTATGCATGTCGGTGGCTGGTCGGCGGTGATGAGATGCCTGAGCCTGTTTCTCTGCTTGCCGGCATAGATTCAATCCGTCCCCACGCATTTTCACTGGGCGGTTCGGTCGGTCTTGCCTTTTTGCTTTATGTGCAGATTTCGGGAAGTTTTTTGACGCTGGCCTGGTCGCTTCTGGGAATGGGCCTGCTGGCGGCCGGGTTTGCCTGCAAAGACCGCCTGCTGAGATTTTCCGGGCTCGGACTGGTTCTGCTCTGTATCGTCAAGGTATTTCTTTACGACGCACGTGAACTTGAGGCCCCGCTGCGCATACTTGCCTTCATGGCGCTTGGAGCCACAATGATCGCAATTTCCTGGGCATATACCAGATACAGGGACAAAATCGAGGAGCTGCTCAAATGAAGCCGGTATATTCGCTGATTCTCGTAATGCTGATGCTTGTTGTCGGCGGTATAATCGTCATGCAGGGCGAACCCGATGACAAGGTTGGCCTTTCCGGTGTCATGGAACTGGTTGGCGATGCTCAGAGAACTGCGTTGAAGCCAGCAATGATGGCTACCAGAGTTTCAGCTGCCGAAGAGATGGAACTGGGAGCCCGACTGGCCGGATACATGCCGTTCGGTGGGGGAAGAGTTTCAGAATCTGATGACTTCAAAAACACCGAGGCATATATAAAACGTCTGGGACGCTCTCTTTTAGGCTCTATCAGCCGCAAAGAGATAAGTTATCAGTTTCACCTAATCGACGCAGAAATGGTTAACGCTTTTGCTCTGCCGGGCGGCCAGATATTTGTGTTCAAAGGGCTTGTCGATTTTGTCGAGTCAGAAGCCGAGCTTGCGTCGATTCTGGGCCATGAGATAACCCACGTCGATGCCCGACACTGTATCGAGGCGTTTCAGGCTGAGATGGCTGCCGAAAAGGTCGCCGGGTCGGTTCTCGGTGATGACAGATGGCTGGCCGGCATGGCCATGCGTTATGCCAGTCGCATAATACAGGGCGGATACCGGCAGTTTCAGGAGTTCGAAGCTGACGCGCGTGGTCTGAAGTTTTCGACTGAAGCCGGTTATGACCCATCAGCCGCCGAAAAGGTCATGCTACGGCTTGGCGAAAAATACAAAGAAGAAAGCAGGCCGGGTAAGGCTGCAGACCCGGTGGCCGAATTGCAGGTCGCTATAAAAACGGCTGCCGGCAGCTACTTTCGCTCGCATCCGCCGACTCCCGACCGGGTAGAAAGACTGCGCCGGCAGGCTTCCCAGCATACCGGCGGCCGGAAATTTTATATCGGCGCAGAAAATCTCAAACAACGCCTGACGCGTCTGCAGAAAGAAATCCCCGAAGAATTCACGGCAGCCCGCTAGTCCTCTGTCACATTTGAATTATGGGGTCGGTTGGTTAAGAATTCACGCCTGGCAAAAAATCATGCAAGGGCGCAGGCAGGCTTCCCAAAAGCGTAAACTTCGAGCCAGGCAGCTTTGACGCAGAGCCATAGCTATATAACAATACTCACGCCTGGTGAGAGTTGTAGCGTTGGGATCCTGCCGAGAGCCCGGCATAAGCGGAGACTCTAAGATTTAATTCTCAAACTCATATGTGACAGAGGACTAGCGAATGATAAATCGATGGTAATAAAAAACGCAGGGGTTCAAAGTTGAACCCCTGCGCAGTTTTGGGTCAGGTCTTAATTAGAAATCAGAGATGCGGTCTACCAGTTCGGGTTTGTCGACAAATGGGTTGCGGTTGTTCTGGAAATTCTGAACGCGGTCGTTGCGCTTTTTCTCGTCAGCGTCAACCGGGTCTTCTTTGTGCCAGCGCTTGAGAGTCGCTTCCTGTTTTGGGTCAATTCTTTTGTTGTAGCGGATCGAGAAGTAGAACATGCCACGGGCAGTGTCGCCACGCTGTTCGGGACGAACTTCGAAGACTTCCTTGTCGGTCTTGCTGCCGCCCTGCTCCCAGGAGGGGTGGTCTACATCGCCGAACGGGTTGTTTCCACGAAGGCCATTAGCTCTTGAGTCGGTCGGGAAAAGGTGATGCATGTCACACTTGGCAATGCCGGTTGCACCAAGAGACTGTGGCCAGGTATGTTCGATATTCATGTCGGTGGCATTCGGTTCGCCGCTGGTTTTAAGTTTGCGGCCGGTATATACACATTCTACATAGCCATCATGATTGTCGATATCACCAAATACAAGGTCCTGGGCACGCTGGTAGCCTACAGAAACGTGATCCTGAACAAGCTGGAGCAATGCTCTTTTGAGCTGCTCGTCTTCAAGACCGTTGCAGGGGTCATACAGATCGTTGCCCTTTGCGAGATCAGGCACTATCGGCTTGCCTTGTTTGTTGAACGGGTCGGTCAGGTTGCCTGAGATGTGAGAATAAAGCTTATTGAGGTTATCTCTGAGCTTGAAAACAGCTACCTGATTCTGTGGAGATCTCTGCTCGAGTTCTTCGAGTTCGAGTAGCATTTCCTGGTAGATGTCCTGGGGTGACTTTGACTGCCTCTGTCTGGCAGACAAATCAGAGATAAAGGAGAATACGAAAAATACCATTACAATGGCCAGAACCACTGTTCTTCTGTTGCTGCGGTGCCTCATAGGCTACCCCCTTAACTGTTATACTCACATACTTATCAGGGTTATACAAACTTCCATCAGAACAAAAACAACAAATAAAGCGAAATACGTCTCGCTTGTTTTGTAATTATGACAGATTAAAGCAGGACGCGCAAGGGTACGGTTAAAAAAACTTTCAAACTCGTTGCCAGATTTGCTTGATTAAGGCAAAATAAGCTTGCATTATAACTTTTACGGGTAAAAACTTGGAAGATCTCGAAAATCTGATATTTGAATTGCAGGCACCGATAAAGACTTTTCGTATCTTTGCTATCGAAAAGGCTATCAAAAGTGGT